>CANHUM010000051.1 GCA_947463845.1 Comamonadaceae bacterium | reverse complement strand
TTGCGAGAGCGCCTGCAGCAGGCTTTGGCCAACCAGGGGATTGCGGCTTCGGTTGAAGGACGGCCCAAACACATCTACAGCATCGTGCGCAAAATGCGCGGCAAGTCGCTGCCCTTTGAGCGTGTGTTCGACATCCGGGCTGTGCGCGTGGTGGTGCCCAATGTGGCCGATTGTTACCAAGCGCTCAGTTGGGTGCACGAACAGTTTGTGCCGATTGCCGAAGAGTTCGACGACTACATTGCCAAACCCAAAGCCAACGGCTACCAATCGCTGCACACCGTGGTGCGCGATGCCGACGGCGGGCCGATTGAGGTGCAAATCCGCACCCAGGCCATGCACGATCACGCCGAGCACGGTGTGGCCGCCCACTGGGCCTACAAAGAGGCGGGGGCCAAAGGCTATGCCGGGGTGTCGGCCACCAGCGAATACGACACCAAAATCGCTGTACTCCGCCAGCTGCTGGCTTGGGAGCGCGACTTGTCCGGGGCCGCGCAGGCCAGTGCGTCAGGCAGCGGCCTGTTTGACGACAGGATTTACGTACTGACGCCCGACGCCGCCGTGGTCGAGCTGCCGCAAGGCGCCACCCCCATCGACTTCGCGTACACCGTGCACACCAACCTGGGCCACCGCTGCCGTGGGGCCAAGGTGGACGGCGCGATGGTGCCGCTGAACACCCAATTGGCCAACGGCCAGACGGTGGAGATCACCACCATCAAGGAAGGCGGGCCATCGCGCGACTGGCTCAACCCAGAGTTGGGCTTTTTGGCCAGTCCCCGTGCGCGGGCCAAAGTGCGGGCCTGGTTCAACGCGCAAGTGATTGCTGAGACCGTGGCTCGTGGGCGGGAGGCGGTCGAAAAGTCACTGCAGCGCCTGGGTCGCACCGCCATTCGCCTGGAGGACTTGGCCAGCCAATTGGGTTTCAAGTCGGCCGAGGGCCTGTTCGAGGTGGTGGGCAAGGACGAGTATTCGCTGCGCAACATCGAGGTCTTGCTCAATCCGCCCGAGTCTGCGCCAGCACCTGACGAGTATCTGCACAAGAAGTTCAAGGGCACGGTGGCCCGCAAGTCGCCTTCTGGCGTGTTGGTGGTGGGGGTGGACTCCTTGCTCACGCAACTCTCGCGCTGCTGCAAACCTGCGCCGCCCGATGCGATCAGTGGTTTTGTGACACGCGGCAAAGGCGTGAGCATTCACCGCCAGGACTGCAGCAACTTCCGCGAATTGGCTGCACGCCACGGCGAGCGTGTGATCGAGGTGCGATGGGGCGAACACAAGGGGGCCGATGCCTTGGTTTATCCGGTGGATGTGTCGGTGGAGGCTTTTGATCGTCAAGGCCTGTTGCGTGATATCTCTGAAGTCTTTACCAAAGAAAAGATGAATGTGATCGGGGTGCAGACCCAGTCCGTCAAAGGGACGGCCTGGATGACCTTCACTGTGGAAATAGCCAATGCCGCCAGTCTGAACAAGGTGCTGGGCACTGTGCGCAGCGTCAAGGGGGTGAGGGCGGCCAAACGCCGGTGACGATTCTTCGGTGGACTCTAGCGTGAACCGCGTTGAGCGCTCGCCTGGAAATGGTTTTTTTGCTGTTACAATTCAACGCTTAGCAGGCGCGTAGCTCAGTTGGTTAGAGCACCACCTTGACATGGTGGGGGTCGCTAGTTCGAATCTAGTCGCGCCTACCAAATTTGGTAGAAATCAAGCACTTGGCAGCCATGCCCGGTGCTTTTTTTATGCCTCAAACCATCCCTTGGTGTCGAAGTAAGGCGTCAATGCTGGGCTCGCGGCCTCGAAAAGCCTTGAATGATTCCAGCGCCGGGCGGCTACCGCCCGCTTCCAGAATGGCTTGGCGGTATAAACGACCGGTTTCCACGCTGGGGGTGCCGTCATCATCGGCCGTTTCTTCAAAGGCGGCGTAAGCGTCAGCGCTCAACACCTCGGCCCATTTGTAGCTGTAGTACCCCGCTGCATAACCGCCTGCAAAGATGTGGCTGAAGGTATGGGCCATGCGGTTGAACGCTGGAGGGCGCAGCACGGCCACCTCGTCACGCACCTGGGCCAGCAGCGGCATGAAGTCTTGCCCTGGGTTGTGCTCTGAGTGCACCAGCATGTCAAACAGTGAAAACTCGATTTGGCGCAGGGTTTGCAGACCGCTCTGAAAATTTTTGGCAGCCAGCATCTTGTCGAACAGGGCACGTGGCAGGGGCTCGCCAGTATCGACATGGGCCGTCATGTGGCGCAACACCGACCATTCCCAGCAGAAGTTTTCCATGAACTGGCTGGGTAACTCCACCGCATCCCACTCCACGCCGCTGATGCCCGAGACATCCCGTTCATTCACTTGCGTGAGCATGTGGTGGAGGCCGTGGCCAAATTCGTGGAAGAGGGTGATCACGTCGTCGTGGGTCAACAACGCGGGCTGGCCGTTCACGCCCTCTGCAAAGTTGCACACCAAGTGCGCCACGGGCGTTTGCAACAAGCCGGTGTCGGGGCGTTGCCAGCGGCCGCGCACGTCGTCCATCCAGGCGCCGCCGCGTTTGCCGGCTCGGGCGGGTGGATCAAGGTAAAACTGGCCCACCAGCTGGCCATCGCGCTCGATACGGTAGAAGGCCACGGCAGGGTGCCAGACGGGAGCCTCGTCAGGACGGATACTGACTTCAATCAGGGTTTCGATGATCTTGAACAGTCCGGCCAGCACCTTGGGCGCAGTGAAGTACTGCTTGACCTCTTGCTCGCTGAAACTGTAGCGGGCTTCCTTGAGCTTTTCGCTCAGGTAGGGCACGTCCCAGGCGTTGAGCGGGCCGGTCATGCCCAGTGCATTGGTTGCAAATTCGCGCAGATCGGCCAGATCTTTTTCGGCGAAGGGGCGTGCTTTGGCTGCCAGGTCGCGCAAGAAGGCCGTGACTTTTTCGGGCGACTCGGCCATTTTGGGCACTACAGACACTTGTGCGTAGTTGTCAAAACCCAGCAGCTGCGCTTCTTCCTGGCGCAGCGCCAGAATTTCCTGCATCAAGGGGGTATTGTCGAAATGCTTGGCGTCCTCGGGGGCCTGGTCTGAAGCGCGGGTCACGTACGCTTTATAAAGTTGCTCACGCAAAGCGCTGCTGTCTGCGAATTGCATGATGGGCAGGTACACCGGCATCTTGAGGCTCAGACGGTGACCTTCTTTGCCTTCTTTTTGAGCAGCATCGCGGGTGGCTTGCTTTACATCGGCGGGCACTCCTTGGAGTTCCTCCTGGCTCACGTACAGCGCAAATTGATCGGTCGCGTCGAGCGTGTTTTCGCTGAACTTTTGGGTGATTTCGGCCAACCGCTCCTGGATGGCGGCGTAGCGCTCTTTGGCCTTGCCTTGCAACTCGGCACCGCCCAGAACAAAGCCGCGCAAGGCATTTTTGTGGGCTTGCTTTTGCTCGGTATTCAAGCTGGCCGTGTCAATGGCTTTGTATTTGGCGTACAGGCGTTCATCGCTACTCAGGCGCGTCCAGAACTCGGTCACGCGGGGCAGTGCAGCGTTGTAGGCAGCACGCAATTGCGGAGTATCGGCCACGCTGTTGAGGTGACTGACCGCGCCCCAAGCCATGCCCAGTCGTTCAGTTTGCACATCCAGCGTCCGAGCGATGGCTTTCCAATCTGCCGGGAAGTCGATGTCGGTGACGGTTTCCAGGGCCTGTTCCGAAGCTGCCAGCAATTCATCGATGGCCGGGGCGACATGCTCCGGGGCAATGCGGTCAAACAAGGGCAGGCCAGAAGCGTCGAGCAAAGGGTTGGTCATGGTGCGGTTCCAATGGGGGTTCAGTCAAATCCTCAAAACCTCTTCATCAATTGGAGGCGCGTTCGGCAGCTTCAAGGGTGTTCACCAGCAGCATGGTGATGGTCATGGGGCCGACGCCGCCAGGGACCGGTGTGATGTGGCTGGCGACCTTTTTCACGCCTTCAAAGTCCACATCGCCGCATAACTTGCCTTCATTGTCACGGTTCATGCCAACATCCAGCACCACCGCGCCGGGTTTGACCATGTCGGCAGTGAGTACATTGCGTTTTCCTACAGCCGCGACAATCACGTCCGCTTGCAGTGTCATGGCCTTCAGGTCGGGGGTGGCGCTGTGGCAAATGGTCACCGTCGCGTTTTGCTGCAGGAGCATCAGCGCCATGGGTTTGCCCACAATGTTGCTGCGGCCAATGACCACAGCGTGTTTGCCCCGCAAGTTGTAGCCAATGCTTTCCAGCATCTTCATGCAGCCATAAGGTGTACAGGGCCAGAAGCCCGGCATGCCGGTCATCAAGGCCCCGGCGCTTGCGATGTGAAAACCGTCCACGTCTTTGGATGGGCTGATGGCTTCAATCACTCTTTGCGCGTTGATGTGCGAGGGCAAGGGCAACTGCACCAGAATGCCGTGTATGTTTGGGTCGTTGTTGAGAGCGTCCACGCGGGCCAGCAGTTCAGACTCCGTCATGCTGGATTCGTATTTTTCCATCACCGAATGCAGGCCGCTGTCTTCGCAGGCCTTGACCTTGTTGCGGACATAGACCTGGCTGGCCGGGTTGTCACCCACCAGTACCACAGCCAGACCGGGGGTGATGCCTCGGATTTTGAGGGCTTGGGCGCGTGCTGCCACTTGGGTTCGCAGTTGTTTGGACAGGGCGTTGCCGTCGATGATTTGGGCCGTCATGGTGATGGATGGGGTCTGTGTCAATGGAACAAAGCAAAACGCCCGTGCGGTACGGGCGTTTTCGGTCAAGCTTGCGGTTTAGGCCTTGGGTGCGTTTTGCCCCAAGGCAATCTTGAGCAGGTCGGCCACGGTGTTGGCGTTGAGCTTTTCCATGATGTTGGCGCGGTGCGCTTCCACCGTCTTGATGCTGATGCCCAGATCATCGGCGATTTGCTTGTTCAGGCGACCTGCCACGATGCGCTCGAGCACCTGCGCTTCGCGACCTGTCAGTTTGGATAGCAAAGCATCGCGACTGGCTGCTTGCTGGTAATCGGCAAATGAGTCGCGGGCTTCGTCCAGCATGCGCTCGACGAGGCTCAGCAACTCTTCTTCTTTGAAGGGCTTCTGAATGAAGTCCATTGCGCCTTTTTTCATGGTGTTGACCGCCATGGGCACGTCACCATGACCTGTGATGAAAACGATCGGCAAAGGCGAGCGACGCTCTATCAGGCGATCCTGCAATTCCAAACCCGTCATGCCGCCCATGCGGATATCGGCGATCAGACACGCAACTTCGCGGGGGTCGTAGCGGCTGATGAAAGACTCGGCACTGTCAAAGCAACGAACACGGTAGTCTTTGCCTTCAAGTAACCACTGCAAGGAATCGCGCACAGCTTCGTCGTCGTCCACGACATACACAGTACCTTTTTTTGGTATCAAACTCATTCAGTTACCCCGGTGGTTTGTGGTCGGGTTCAACAGTTTGGACGGGTATCCAGAAGGAGAACCGGCAGCCTGTGACCTCGTCGGCATTGTAGAGGTTCTCGGCTTTGATTCTTCCCTGGTGGGATTCGATGATGCTTCGGCACAAATTCAGCCCGATGCCCATCCCTTCTACTTTGGTGGAGAAGAAGGCTTCATAAACCCGTTCGATGGCCTCCGGTGGCAAGCCGGCACCCGTGTCGGTGACTGCAAATTCGACCACGGGCTGGTCATCGACAGTTTTCGGGAGAATGCGCAGTTCGACCTGACGCTTGTCTGGCGACCGGTTGGCGTTCTCGATCGACTCGGCTGCATTTTTCATCAGATTCACCAGGACCTGTTCAATCAGGATCGGGTCTACCCACAGTTGCGGCAGTCGGGCAGCCACATGATGCGTCAGTCGAACATGGCGTCTGCGCAGTTCGATTTCTGCCAATTCGAGTGATTCGCTGACCATGACCGAGACATCGGACAGGGTTCGGTTCGGTTCGCTGCGCTTGACAAAGCTGCGTATGCGCAAAATGATTTGTCCTGCTCTTTGTGCTTGGTGGGCTGTTTTTTCCAAGGCCCAAAGCAAGTCCTCCTCATTGACTTGCTTGGATTGAATCCGGGAGATCATGCCACTGCAATAGTTGCTGATCGCCGTCAGTGGTTGGTTCAGTTCGTGCGCCACGCTGGAGGCCATTTCTCCCATGGTGATCAAACGACTGGCGGTTTGTGCTCTTTCGGCTTGTTGGGCGGCCAGTTCTTCGGCTTGGCGGCGCGGTGTAATGTCGCTGGCAATGACCATTTGCGCGAGTCTGCCATCCGCCCAATTGATGTAACGCGACCTGACTTCCAGCCATTTGCCCAGCTCGGAGACATAGATCTCAGCGTTTTCTGATCCGGCGCTGGTCAAGCCTTCGGTGGGGAGTCCCGCCATGTCATCCACATCTTCAGAAGGCTTTTCACCGCTGTAAGCCCCTGCCTGTTGAACCAATCGAAGGTGACCTTCGGTGTTTTGACCGAACCACAATCGATACAGTTTGTTGGCAAACAGCAGCTCTTCGCTGCCCAGTGGTGCAACCGATACGGAGGCGTCCAGTGCCTCCAAAACAATCGTGAAGCGCTCGTGTGAATTGGCCAGTTGTTGGCGTATCCGATTGGGCTCGGTGATATCGGTCATCGAGGTCATCCAGCCTGTTTGCTTCCCGGTCGCGTCAATCAAGGGAGACACGTACATGCGAGCCTCGAACAGCTGGCCATTTTTTCGTTTGACCCTGACCTGAAACCCGCCTGCGGAGTGTTGCCCGCTGATTTCTTCCTCCAAGCGGCGCATCAACAACTCTCGGTCCTGTTCCGGCCAATACGGAAAGGGGGCGACCGCTCCGACCAATTCAGACTCACTCCAGCCTGTCATATGACAAAAACCCGGATTCACATAGGTGATCCGACCTCGAAGGTCCAGAGCCCGCATGCCCGTGAGCATCGAGTTTTCCATGGCACGTCGAAAATTCGTTTCTGCCACCAAGGCCTTTTGAGCCTGCAAACGCCTGCGGGTATGTCGCCAATTGGCGATCAGCATCCAGGCTGTCATCAGGCTCAGCACGCTCACTAACCAGAACAAACCGCTGCCCACGAGTCCCTGTGATGTCCGCCAAGTTTGGGCTCTCAAGACCAAATCGTTGCCGACCGGTGAAACCGGAATTTCATAATCATTGTGTGGTTTTTCACTGCCGGGCAGAGACGGCCAGATGACCGCACGGGATGCAATGGTTTGTCCGGCCAGCAATCGTCCTTCTCCGTCTTGCAATGCCACAGCGTATTTCGCCAAAACTTCTGTCGGAATACCATAACGGAGCAATCCCTCCATGCTGTATTCAGCCAAGATCACCCCATTGAATCGCCCTTGTTCATTGCTCAAAGGGGAGTGAAGCTGCAAAACGTTCATGGGCGAGTCCCGATCCGCTTCCACTTCGATTTGCCCATAGATGGGTTGCATCAAGTCTCTGGCGAGACTGAATAAACTCTCAGACTCAGCGTGCTTCAACAAGCTACCTGTCTTGAGTTGATGGCCGGGAGAAATGCTGGAGATACTTCGATTGGCAACGATACGGCGTTTGTCATCGACCCACGTCAGCGACAAAAATTCAGGGTACTGCTGAACCAACGATTCCGATCGAATATTGAATTGTTCGGCTTTGATCTCTCGGTTGGAGACGTCGCGAGCCAACCGCATGACCTGCTCTTGTCGTTCCAATAACCGCAGCCTGAGTCTCTGCTGAGCGTATTCCACATCTCTTTTGATGGCCTCTTGCTCGCGGTCCACCTCTTCAACACGCAGATACCAGAACGCACTTGCAATCGCAGCCAAAAACAGCACGACAGCTGCGACTGGCGCCAAGTTGGCAAACCGGTCTTGTCTGTTGGGCGATTGGCGTCTCCACCACGAATGCCACCATGTCCAAGGCCGTACATTGTGGACATCCGTTGTTTTGTTCAATTCCATATTCTGAGTTTAGAGGACATACAGACTGTTCCGGCCTTCGATGTGACCTGCACCCTTCTTAAAATTTCATTATGCAAAATGATTGCGCATAATTTGAAATAATAAGCAAAGTGTGGGAGAATTTTGCAAAGACCCGTGACCATCACTTTCAGGAGACAAACATGACAGCGTCAACATCACCGCAATCTGTGCGAGACATTGACAACCAAGAGACCCGTGAATGGATGGACGCGCTGTCCGCCGTGATTGAAAAGGCAGGCCCCGAGCGTGCTCATTTCTTGCTGGAAGAGTTGTTGGAAGAAGCCCGCCAGCACAGCATTGATTTGCCTTTTTCCGCGACAACCGGTTATGTGAACAGCATCGAGCCCAATGAAGAGGCCCGATGCCCAGGCAACATCGAGATTGAAGAGCGTCTGCGCGCCTACATGCGCTGGAATGCGATGGCCATGGTGGTCAAAGCCAATCGTCACAACCCCGCTGACGGGGGTGATTTGGGTGGTCACATTGGTTCATTTGCATCGTTGGCCCACATGTTCGGCGCAGGATTCAACCACTTTTGGCATGCCGAAAATGAGAACCATGGGGGTGATTGCCTCTACATCCAGGGTCACGTTTCGCCCGGTGTCTATGCCCGCGCTTATCTTGAGGGGCGTCTGACCGAAGAGCAATTGCTGAATTTCCGTCAGGAAGTCGATGGGAACGGCTTGTCCAGCTACCCACATCCTAAATTGATGCCTGATTTCTGGCAGTTCCCCACGGTGTCCATGGGCCTGGGGCCTTTGATGGCGATCTATCAGGCGCGATTTTTGAAGTATTTGCACGCCCGAGGCATCGCCAATACTGAAAACCGCAAGGTTTGGGTTTTCTGCGGCGACGGCGAGATGGACGAGGTCGAATCTTTGGGTGCGATTGGTTTGGCCGCACGCGAGAACTTGGACAACCTGATCTTTGTCGTCAATTGC
>CANHUM010000050.1 GCA_947463845.1 Comamonadaceae bacterium | reverse complement strand
CTGCCTGGCTTTTTCCTGGGCCGAGAGCTTTCACGGTCTGCTCGCTGCGCGCGTGCTGTGTGGCATGGGCGTGAGTGCATGCCTGATGGCCCCGCTGACCGGCTATCGGCGCTGGTTTGATGCCAACACACAGTTGCGTGCCAACTCCTGGATGCTGATGACCGGCTCCCTGGGCATGCTGGCGGCCACTTTGCCAGTGCAATGGCTCATGCCCATCTGGGGCTGGCGTGCGCTGTTCGTCATGCTGGGGGTGATGATCGCCATCGCCATGCTGTTGATCGCGCTGCTGGTGCCGGTCTGGCAAAAGGCCGCATCCGAGACCCCGAAAACCCCGTCCGATGACGATGGCAGCTACCGCGAGATCTGGCGCAGTGCTTATTTCTGGCGCATGGCGCCGATCGGTTTTTTCAGCTATGGCGGCATGGTCGCCATTCAGACCTTGTGGGCAGGCCCGTGGATGACCCAGGTGGCGGGCTGGACAGCCTCCGAGGCGGCGTCGGGCCTGTTCCTGATCAACCTGGCCATGCTGGTGACCTTTTGGCTTTGGGGGCTCATCACGCCCGGTTTGTCGCGCCGAGGCATCCCTGTCGAGCGCCTGATTGCCTGGGGTTTGCCTTGGAGCTTTGTCGTGATTGGTGCCCTCGTCTGGTCGGGTTCCACCATCGGTTCGGGTGCAGCGGTCGGCATGGCTTTGTTGTGTGTCAGCAGCACCTTTGTGGCCTTGGCGCAGCCTGCAGTGGGCATGGCCTTCCCTTCTCACCTGGCCGGACGCGCTTTGTCGGCTTACAACCTGGTGATTTTTGCTGGCATTTTTGTGGTTCAGTGGGGCATCGGTCTGTTGGTGGATGCTGGGCGCGGCTTGGGCCTGGCCAACGTGCAGGCTTACCAGGTGGCACTGGCCTGCTTTGGCCTGACGTCGGTTTTGTCCTGGATGTTCTTCATTCTGAAGAATCCTTCCAGCGCGGATAATGAGTCCCCATCATGATTGGCATCCTCATCATTGCCCACGCGCCCTTGGCCACAGCCTTGCGTGAATGTGCGCTGCACGTCTTTCCCGATTGCGCAGCTGGCGTGCTGGCGCTGGACATCCAGCCCCACGATGCGCCCGAAGACAGTTTGGCCCTGGCGCGTGCCGCCATGGCTGCATTGGGCACGGCAGAGGTCTTGTTGCTCAGCGACGTCTTTGGTGCCACGCCCTGTAACGTGGCCCAGCAGTTGGGGGATGGTTTGAACACACGCTTGGTGGCAGGTGTCAACTTGCCCATGCTGTTGCGCAGCGTTTGTTACCGACATGAAAGCCTGGAGGCGCTGGCCACTCGCGCCCATGCAGGGGGTACCCAGGGCGTCATGCCGGTGGGCAGCACCGCACCCCAAAATCAAACAGGACAGAGACATGCCCCAAGCCACCGTGACCATCAGCAATAAACTGGGTTTGCATGCCCGGGCTTCGGCCAAACTGACCAAACTGGCCGGCAGTTTCCCGTGTGAGGTCTGGATGAGCAAGGGCGAGCGCCGCATCAACGCCAAAAGCATCATGGGCGTGATGATGTTGGCCGCCGGATTGGGCAGCGAAGTGGTCCTCGAGACCATCGGTGAACGCGACGAGGAAGCCTTGACAGCGCTGCTGGCTTTGATCACAGACAAGTTTGGCGAAGGCGAGTAAGCCATGACCTTCAGCATCCACGGTTTGGCGGTGGCGCGCGGCATCGCCATTGGACGTGCGGTTTTGGTGGCTTCCAGCCGGGTCGATGTGGCGCACTACTTTGTGCCGCCGGACCAGATCCATGCCGAGATCCAGCGCTTGCGCGTGGCCCGCGATGCGGTGGTCGATGAGCTGCAGCGCTTACAAAAAGACATGCCCAAGGATGCGCCACACGAACTTGTGGCGCTGCTTGACGTCCACCTGATGCTGCTGCAGGACGAAGAGTTGACGGTGGGCGTGGTGCACTGGATCAAAACACGCGGTTACAACGCCGAATGGGCGCTGACCAGCCAGCTTGAAATCATCGTGCGCCAGTTCGATGAAATGGAAGACCCCTACCTGCGCGAGCGCAAAGCCGACATGGAGCAAGTGGGTGAGCGGGTGCTGCATTGCCTCAAAGGCACTGGCGCCATGGTGGCACAGGCCAAGCGACCTCAGCGGCCGCAGCAGGAGTTGCAGCTGGGGGACACCGATGTGCCGCTGGTGCTGGTGGCGCATGACCTGTCGCCCGCCGACATGTTGCAGTTCAAGCAAAGCGTGTTCACCGGTTTCGTCACCGATGTGGGTGGCAAAACCTCGCACACCGCCATCGTGGCCCGCAGCCTCGACATTCCAGCGGTGGTGGGTGCCCGCACCGCCAGCCAGCTGGTCAAACAAGACGACTGGGTCATCATCGATGGCGATGCGGGCGTGGTCATCGTTGATCCATCGCCCATCATCCTGGCGGACTACGGCTTCAAGCAGCGTCAGGGCGATCTGGAACGTGAGCGTCTGGCCCGTTTGCGCCACACCCCGTCCGTCACCCTCGATGGTCAAAAAATCGAGCTGCTCGCCAACATCGAGATGCCCGAAGACACCCATGCGGCCATCACGGCTGGCGCAGTGGGCGTGGGCTTGTTTCGCAGTGAGTTCCTGTTCATGGGCCGCCAAGGCCATTTGCCAGACGAAGAAGAGCAGTACCAGGCTTACCGCCGAGCGGTCGATGGCATGAACGGCTTGCCCGTCACCATCCGCACGGTCGATGTGGGGGCCGACAAGCCGTTGGACGATGCCCGTCACGATGCCTCCCACTTGAACCCTGCGCTGGGCTTGCGAGCCATTCGCTGGAGCCTGGCCGACCCGGCCATGTTCCTGACCCAATTGCGGGCCATCTTGCGAGCTGCAGCGCACGGGCAAGTCAATCTGCTGATCCCCATGCTGGCCCACGGCAGCGAGATTCGTCAGACCCTGGCCTTGATCGCGCAAGCCCGCCAGGAATTGGACCGAAGGGCTGTTGCCCACGGCCCGGTGCGCCTTGGCGCGATGATCGAAATCCCGGCGGCCGCCTTGTCATTGCGTTTGTTCCTCAAGCACTTTGACTTCCTGTCTATCGGCACCAACGACCTGATCCAGTACACGCTGGCGATTGACCGGGCCGATGAGTCGGTGGCGCATTTGTACGACCCGCTGCACCCGGCGGTGCTGCGTTTGATTGCGGACACCATCGCCGAATGTCACCGACAAGGCAAAGGCGTGTCGGTGTGCGGCGAGATGGCGGGCGACGTGGCCATGACCCGTTTGCTACTGGGCATGGGCCTGCGCAGCTTCTCCATGCACCCCTCGCAAATTTTGTTGGTCAAGCAGCAGGTGCTGCGATCGGATTGCGCCAAGTCAGCACCCTGGGCTCAGCAGGTGTTGGAGAGCGATGATCCAGCCGCCAGCATGAATCCCTGAGACGTCTTCGGTCCACAGAAGACAGCATGCCCGAGGCTGGTGTCACACGGCTTTGAGTTTGTCTTGCGTGCGGGTGTCGAAATCGCTCGCGTCGTGTCGCTCATGCAGCTGCGACTCGGGAGCGCCCATGACGCGGTTGACCATGCGACCGCGCTGAACGGCAGGGCGTTGTGCCAGCTCCTCGGCCCAGCGCTGCACATGGGTGTAGGCCTGCACCTGCAAGAACTCCCCGGCTTCGTACAGGATGCCCTTGGCCAGCGCGCCATACCAGGGCCAAATGGCGATGTCGGCGATCGTGTAATCGTCGCCCGCGATGAAGCGGCTGTCGGCCAGGCGCCGGTCCAGCACATCCATCTCGCGCTTGACTTCCATCGCAAAGCGGTCGATGGCGTACTCGATCTTGAGGGGTGCGTAGGCATAAAAATGCCCGAAGCCACCGCCCAAATAAGGGGCGCTGCCCATCTGCCAGAACAACCATGACAGGCATTCGGCGCGTTGCGCCGGTTCGGTGGGCACCAAGGCGCCAAACTTCTCGGCCAGATACAACAGGATGGACCCAGATTCGAACACCCGAATGGGTTTGTCGCCGCTGCAATCGAGCAGGGCCGGGATCTTGGAGTTGGGGTTGACGTTCACAAACCCGCTGCTGAACTGTTGCCCCTCGTTGATGCGGATGAGCCAGGCGTCGTACTCGGCACCCGAATGCCCCAGGGCGAGCAATTCTTCGAGCATGACGGTGACCTTGACGCCGTTGGGCGTGCCCAGCGAATACAGCTGCAGCGGGTGCTTGCCCCTTGGCAATTCCTGCTCGTGCGTAGGTCCGGCAATGGGGCGGTTGATGTTGGCAAAACGCCCACCGTTGGCCTTGTTCCAGGTCCAGATTCGGGGTGGGGTGTAGGCGCTGGAGTCGGTCATGGTGCTGGGGTTTCGGTGAAGGGCAACAAGTGCAGGTTTTACACCTTGTCTGCCAAGCTCAGCTGCGCTGAATGCGCTTGCTGGTCAGCGTGGTAGCTCGATCGGACCATGGCACCCACGGCAGCATGGGAAAAACCCATCTCGTAGGCTTTGGCTTCGAACATCTTGAAAGTGTCGGGGTGCACATAGCGGCGCACCGGCAGGTGGCTGTTGGAGGGTGCCAGGTACTGGCCAATGGTCAGCATCTCGATGTTGTGCGCGCGCATGTCGCGCATGACGTCCAGAATCTCTTCGTCGGTCTCGCCCAGGCCGACCATCAGGCCGCTCTTGGTGGGCACGTTGGGGAACAGGGCCTTGAATTTCTTGAGCAGGTTCAGCGAGAACTGGTAGTCCGAGCCGGGACGCGCTTCTTTGTACAGGCGCGGCACGGTCTCGAGGTTGTGGTTCATCACATCCGGCGGTGCAGCTTTCAGGATTTCCAGGGCGCGGTCGTCGCGGCCCCGGAAGTCGGGCACCAGCACTTCGATCTGGGTGGTGGGCGAGAGTTCGCGAGTCTTGCGGATGCATTCCACGAAGTGGCCCGCACCACCGTCGCGCAGGTCGTCACGGTCCACGCTGGTGATGACCACGTATTGCAGTTTGAGTTGCGCGATGGTTTTGGCCAGGTTGTCCGGCTCGTTCATATCCAGCGGGTCGGGGCGTCCATGGCCCACGTCGCAGAACGGGCAGCGCCGTGTGCATTTGTCGCCCATGATCATGAAAGTTGCCGTGCCCTTGCCAAAGCATTCGCCGATGTTGGGGCAGCTCGCTTCCTCGCACACCGTGACCAGTTTGTTGCTGCGCAGGATGTCCTTGATTTCGTAAAACCGTGTGGTGGGCGAACCCGCCTTGACGCGGATCCATTCGGGCTTTTTCAGCACCTCGGCCTGTTCGACCTTGACCGGAATGCGTGAGAGTTTGGCGGCGGCCTTTTGCTTGGCCAAGGGGTCGTAGTTGTCCACGCTTTGGACTTCGCGGACCACTGGGCGCTCGGCGGGGGTGTTGCTCATCTTGTTCTTTCAGTTGCTGCAGCCGCATGGCTGGCGAAGCCAGGGGTTCATAAACGGGCGGCCAGCTGGCCAGCCAGCACCCGGGCGGCTTCGTCCCAGGTGGTTTCTACACCGATTGTAAAAAGGTCTACCGTTTTCAAGCCGGCATAACCACAGGGGTTGATGCGCTCAAAGGGCTCCAGGTCCATCGCCACGTTCAGGGCCGCGCCGTGGTAAGTGCATTGACGGCTGACTTTGATGCCCAAGGCGCTGATCTTGCCCAGGCCCTTGAAGGGCTCGTTGGCCCTGGCGGGGCCGACCAGGGTGGCGTGGCTGAAGGGATCGTCCAGACGGACATAAATACCGGGCGCACCGGCCACCCGGTGGCCCGTGACGCCGAAGTGCGCCAGTGTGCGAATGACGGCTTCTTCCAGCTTGAAGACGTACTCTTTGACGTAGTAGCCGGCACGTTGCAGGTTGACCAAGGGGTAGGCCATGACCTGGCCGGGACCATGAAAAGTGACTTGGCCACCCCGGTTGGTCTGCACCACTGGAATGTTGCCGGGCATCAACAGGTGCGAAGCTTGGCCCGCCAGCCCTTGGGTAAACACAGGCGGGTGTTCGCACAGCCACAGTTCGTCGGGTGTCTCAGGCGTGCGAGAAGCCGTGAAGGCCTGCATGGCCTCGTAGGTGGGCACATAGTCCACTCGCCCAAGAAGCCGGATGTCCATGCTCAAAGCACGATCTTGACCATCGGGTGCGAGGTCAGTGCGCGGTACAGATTGTCGAGTTGCTCGCGGCTGGTGGCTGTGATGCTGAGCGTCACCCCCAAGTAGTTGCCGCCTTTGCTGGGCCGCAACTCGATGGTGCGGGCATCAAAGCCGGGGTCAAATTGCAGGGCCACCTGGCACATGGCCTCGGCAAAGCCGTCGACCATGGCACCCATGACCTTGATGGGAAAGACCGAGGGGTACTCGATCAGGCTGTCTTTGCGCGGGTCGGTGCCCGTCGGTGGTGTCATGGAGGCGCTCATGATGTGTTCCGTTGTCATCGCAAGCTTAACGCCACACCACAACGGCCAGCACCGCCAGCCACCCCAAGGCGAAATTGGTCAGCACGAAGGTGTGGATTTGACCCAAGGCCTTGCCTGCAGCGGGCCATTCCGATGCCCCGACCGCTTTTTTGAGGCGGCGGAAGGGCGCGAACCAGATGTGGGCAAAAATCAGGCACATCAGCAGCCCCAATCCCGACATGGCGTGCCAGCCTCTGGGGGCCAACTTCAAATCGGTCATGGTCAGCATCCAGAATCCTGAGACCAGGATCAGGGCAACCGAGATCCAGACCATCGCAAAAAAGCGGCTCAACACGCCGCACATCAGGCTCAGGCGCTCGGGCGGCGCCATGCGGGCGATGACCACCGGGCGAAGCGCCAGGATCACCAAAGCCATGCCGCCCATCCAGACCATGGCCGCTGCGAGGTGAAAAAATTTGATCCATTCGTACATGAGGGCTCTTCCAGATGTTGCTAAAAGGTCGCCACGCAAGGTGACGGGTACCGATTGTCAGCGTTTGTTCCAGCCAAGTGTGTTCAAGGGAAATGGTGCTTGAATCAAAAAAAACCGAGACGCACGGGTTTCTACGTATAATCGTGGGCTTTGCGGCAGTTGCTGTGTACGTAACCACGGTGTAATTTGAGATGACGAAAATCGCCTCATCCCCAGAAACGGGTACCACCGTCGACACAACAGGTGTTGCAGATGAGGACCTTGAGCCCCAATTCAAGCCCCTCACAGCCGAACAAGCGCAAGCTTGGCGACAACAAAACCCGGTGTCTTCACCTTGGCGCGTCTTGTGGTTGCAATTGGGTGTGGGTGTTTTGCTGGCGCTGTTGACAGGCTTGTTCACTGGGCAATGGTCTCTGGCGGCCTCGGTGGCTTGGGGTGGTGTGGCGGTGATCATTCCTGCCGTGGTATTTGTCAGGGCATTGAGCCGACAAATGCGGCGAACCCAACCTGGCGCTGCCTTGGTGGGTTTGTTTGTTTGGGAGTTGGTCAAGATTGTCTTGACCGTGGCGTTGCTTCTGGTGGCGCCCAAAGTGATTTCTGACCTGAGCTGGTTTGCCCTGGTGGCCGGCTTTGTGGTGACGATGAAGGTGTACTGGCTGGCCATGGCGCTGGGCTGGATGCAACGCAAATCGAAACCGACTATTTTTTGAATGGATTGGTGATTTATGGCTGCTGAAAACGCTGGCGCGCACGCCCCAACGGCTGGAGAGTACATCCAGCATCACTTGCAACACCTGCAAATGAATTTTTCATTTGAAGGCGTCAAGCAAACGAGCATCGTCGATTTCAGTCTTTTCAACCTCGACTCGGTTTTCTATTCCATCGTCTTGGGCGTGATCGGGTGTTTCTTCTTGTGGGCGGGTGCTCGCAAGGCCACATCGGGCGTTCCTGGTCGATTCCAGGCCGCCGTCGAGATCCTGTCTGAAATGGTCGAGAACCAAGCCAAGGGTGTGATCCACAACGCCCAAAGCCGCAAATTGATTTCCCCTCTGGCGCTCACCGTATTTGTCTGGATCTTCCTGATGAACTTCATGGACATGATCCCCGTCGACTTGATTCCTCACGCTTGGCACACCGCGGGCCCTGCCCTGGGTTTCAGTGACTACATGCGTGTTGTGGCCACAGCCGACTTGTCCACCACTTTGGGCTTGTCTTGCTCGGTGCTGGTGATTTGCCTTTTTTACAACATCAAGATCAAAGGTCTCGGCGGTTGGGCGCATGAACTGATTGCCGCTCCGTTTGGAAATCATTGGGCGCTGTGGCCTGTGAACTTCCTGATGCAGATGATCGAGTATTTGGCCAAGACGGTTTCGCATGGCATGCGACTGTTTGGCAACATGTTTGCAGGTGAGTTGGTGTTCATGTTGATTGCCCTGATGGGCGGAGGCTGGGCATTGTCAGCAACCGGTGTGGGCCTGGCCATTGGCCATGTCATTGCCGGTACTGTGTGGACCCTGTTCCACATCATGGTCATCACCTTGCAAGCCTTCATCTTTATGATGTTGACGCTGATCTACACCGGTCAAGCGCACGACGCACATTGATGACACTTTTTCTCTCGTTTCCTGTTTCTTTTTTCCACTAACTTTTAGGAGCTTCTCATGGAAAACATTCTCGGCCTGGTGGCATTGGCATGTGGTTTGATCGTTGGTCTGGGCGCTATCGGCGCTTCCATCGGTATCGCTTTGATGGGCGGTAAATTCCTCGAGTCTTCTGCTCGTCAACCTGAGTTGATGAACGAACTCCAAACCAAGATGTTCATCTTGGCAGGTCTGATCGACGCGGCGTTCCTGATTGGTGTGGCCATCGCTTTGCTGTTCGCCTTCGCCAACCCCTTCGTTCTGAAGTAATCCACGTACCTCTTCCAACAGAAGAAGGACCCAACCGTGAACATTAACGCTACTCTGTTCATTCAGATGATCGTGTTTGCGATTCTGGTGTGGTTCACGATGAAAT
>CANHUM010000049.1 GCA_947463845.1 Comamonadaceae bacterium | reverse complement strand
CCCTTGATTGCCTTGACCGGCGGCATGCAGTCTTCTTTGGCACGCCACGCGGATGTGGTGATTGATTGCTCGGTGAGCAAAGAAGCTTGCCCTCTGAACCTGGCCCCCACCGCCAGCACTACGGCACAGTTGGCCATGGGAGATGCGCTCGCCGTGGCGCTGCTGGATGCACGGGGCTTCAAGCCGGAAGACTTTGCCCGCTCGCATCCGGGAGGCTCTTTGGGCCGCAAGCTGCTCACGCATGTCGACGACGTGATGCGCAAAGGCCGTGATGTCCCGCAAGTGGGCCCGGATGCCGAATTCACTGCCCTGATGCGCGAGATGAGCAGCAAAGGTTTGGGCGCCACCGCAGTCACCCAGACCGACGGCCGGGTAATTGGGGTGTTCACGGACGGCGATCTGCGCCGACTGATTGAAAAAGGTGTGGACTTGCGCAGCCTCAAGGCCCATCAGGTGATGCACCCCAACCCACGCACCATCCGTCACGATGCACTGGCGGTCGAGGCCGCGGAAATGATGGAGCTGCACCGCATCACCAGCATCCTGGTGGTGGATGCCGAGGGTGTGCTGTGCGGCGCCATCAACTCGAACGACCTGATGCGGGCCAAGGTGATCTGACGATGCAAGTCCTGACCCCCGCACTGAACTACCCACCCGAGTTGCTGCTGAAGGCCCAGGGCATTCGCGTGGCATTTTTTGACATCGACGGCGTGCTGACCGACGGTGGGCTGTACTTTTCCGAAACAGGCGAAACCCTCAAGCGCTTCAACACGCTGGACGGCCAAGGCCTGAAATTGCTGCAAAAGGCCGGCATCACCCCGGTGGTCATCACCGGGCGCGATTCCGCGCCCTTGCGCTTGCGCCTGAAGGCCTTGGGTATCACCCATGCCCGCTTTGGCACCGAAGACAAGCGCCCCGCCGCCGAGGCCTTCCTGAGCGAGCTGGGCCTGAACTGGTCGCAGGCTGCTGCCATCGGCGATGACTGGCCAGACCTGCCGGTGATGCAACGCGCAGCTTTTGCCTGTGCACCGGCCAACGCCCATGCCCAAGCCAAAGCACTGGCCCACCACACCACGGTCGAGCGCGGCGGCGAAGGGGCCGCACGCGCCTTTTGCGACCTGCTGCTGGTCGCGGGTGGGCATTACGCCGGCTTGCTGGCACAGGTCGGCCTGAGTGACCACAAGGGTGCATCGGCATGAGCGCCTGGATGCGTCTGCGCCGCACGCTGGACCGCCTCACCATTTACCTGCCCTTGATCCTGTTTGGCTTGCTGGCCTTGGGCAGCTGGTGGTTAGTGCGCAGCATGCCCGAGTTGCTGCCCCCTGGCATCGACAGACAACTGCGTCAGGACCCGGACTATCAACTGGAGAAGTTCACCGTCAAATCTTTCGATGCATCGGGACGCATGACACGTGAACTTTCTGGCCAAAGTGCCACGCATTTCCCCGCCAAACAGGAGCTTCACATTCAGGGCGTCCGGCTTTTTGCCGAAAACGAAGTCGGTACGCGCATCGAGGCACAGGCGCAAAAAGGCGTGTCCCTGGAAAAAGAGCAACAAGTCAACTTGAGCGGCAATGTCGTCGTTGTTCGGTTGGCAGACATGCAAGGCCCGCGCATGGTCATGAAATCGCAGACTTTGACAGCACTGGTGGATGAGGAACGGCTGGTCTCCACGAACCCGGTTGAAATCGTTCGAGGCGGCGATGTGGTCACCGCCCAGAGCATGGACTTTGACACCCGCAATGGTCAGTACAAACTGCAAGGACAGGTGAAGTCCACCCTGGCCCCCGGCACTCGCAAGCCCTGAAAAGCAAAAAGCCCTGCAGAGCAGGGCTTGGCCAAGACTGCCGGCTGAAGCCCAGCCGGTTCATCCATCGGTCAGTAACCGCCACCGTCACGGCCACCGCCGTAGCCGCCACCGCCTTCACGGCGACCGCCACCACCACGGGGACCCGCGCCGTAGGGGCTGCGGAAACCACCGCCGCCGCCTTCACCGCCGCCGTAGCCACCACCACCGTCACGACGACCACCACCATAACCGCCGCCACCTTCGCGGCCGCCGCCAAAGCCACCACCGCCGCCCTCGCGGCCGCCGCCATAACCGCCACCGCCTTCACGGCGCCCACCGCCATAGCCACCACCACCGCCGAAACCACCACCCGAACGTGGTGGACGAGCCTCCATCGGGCGTGCTTCGTTGACCACCACATTGCGGCCCCCCAAAGGCTGACCATTCATGCCATGGATGGCGGCTTGGGCCTCATCGTCGCTGCCCATTTCCACAAAACCAAAGCCTTTGGAGCGGCCTGTGTCACGCTCCATCATGACTTTGGCACTGGTCACAGCGCCAAATTGACCGAAGGCTTGCTCCAAATCGTTGTCACGAACCGAATAAGGCAGGTTGCCGACGTAAAGTTTGTTGCCCATGAAAGGGACTCCTCAAAACACACTAAGAAAAGCGATGGAGCTTCGACAACGCATTCGACATACCTGAAAACATCGGAAGGAAAGCGAAACTGATGGGGTCACCGCAAACAAGACTTCGCGGCTGAACGCCGCAAAGTCAAGGGATTATGAGAGATAAAACAAAACAAAAGACAAGGGGGAAACCCCCCGATACCCCATTAAATCGGGCCTGCACCTGTTTTCTGTTGTTTTACCAACTCACCTCACGGTCAGGGCTGGCGCTGATTTTGTGGATGCTCAAATCGGCCCCGTCATATTCTTCTTCCGGGCTGAGTTTCAGACCCAAGGTGATTTTCAAAATGCCATAAATCACCAAACCGCCCAACAAGGCCCAGCCCACACCCAAGGCCGTGCCCATCAATTGGGCGGTTAAATTGACCCCCCCCAAACCACCCAAGGCAGTGGTGCCAAAAATGCCGGCTGCGATACCACCCCATGCGCCGCAAATGCCATGCAAAGGCCACACGCCCAGAACATCGTCGATCTTCCATTTGTTTTGAGTCAGGGTGAACATGACGACAAACAAACCACCTGCCACAGCCCCCGCCGCCAACGCACCAAACGGGTGCATCAAGTCTGAGCCGGCACACACCGCCACCAGGCCCGCCAAGGGCCCGTTGTGAACAAAGCCGGGGTCATTTTTGCCCAAGACCAGGGCCGCCAGGGTTCCGCCGACCATGGCCATCAGCGAATTGACTGCCACCAGACCGGACATTTTGTCCAGGGTCTGCGCACTCATGACGTTGAAGCCAAACCAGCCCACGATCAGGATCCAGGAACCCAAAGCCAGGAAAGGAATGCTCGACGGCGGATGGGCCGACACCACGCCGTCCTTGCGGTAGCGGTTGTAGCGCGCACCCAGCAACACCACGGCAGGCAATGCGATCCAGCCGCCCATGGCATGCACCACCACCGAGCCCGCAAAGTCGTGGAATTCATCGCCCGTGACCGCCTTGATCCAGGCTTGCACGCCAAAGTGTTGGTTCCAAACGATGCCCTCGAAAAAGGGGTACACGAAACCAACGATGACGGCCGTGGCAATCAACTGCGGCCAGAACTTGGCCCGCTCCGCAATGCCGCCCGAAATGATGGCAGGAATGGCCGCCGCAAAGGTCAGCAAAAAGAAAAATTTGACCAGGTCATAACCGTTCTTGGCAGCCAACTGCTCGGCCCCCACAAAAAAGGTGGTGCCATAAGCCACGCTGTAACCGACCACGAAATAAACCACGGTCGAAACAGAAAAATCGACCAGGATTTTGACCAGGGCATTCACCTGGCTCTTTTTGCGAACCGTGCCCAGCTCCAAAAATGCAAACCCGGCGTGCATGGCCAACACCATGATCCCGCCCAACAAGATAAATAGCGCATCTGCGCCCTGTTTAAGTGCTTCCACGATGGTCTTCCTGAATATTTTTGCCCTGTATTGGTGCATTTCGGGTACCAAAGCACCCGGCGCACCAAATCCAAGCAAGAAGCGCACCCAAAACGACTTCTCTGGCCCCATCGCTCAACAACGGGTCCATTAAGATCGGGTTTATTCGTTTGATCTGACGGGCAGGTTCCCGCACTTTCATGGAAGCCTTCCTCATCTCCACCGGTATCGTGGCCCTGGCCGAAATGGGTGACAAAACCCAACTTCTGTCACTGGTACTGGCCGCACGTTTTCGCAAACCCTGGCCCATCGTCCTGGGCATTCTGGTGGCCACGTTGGCCAACCATGGCCTGGCGGGCGCGGTTGGCAGCTGGATCACGACCGTCATGGGCCCCGACATGCTGCGCTGGATTCTGGGCGCATCCTTCATCGCCATGGCGGTGTGGATGCTGATTCCGGACAAGCTGGACGACGATGCCGGCGAAAGCGCCCCGCGCATGGGCGTGTTCCTGACCACCGTGGTGGCCTTCTTTCTGGCCGAGATGGGCGACAAGACCCAGATCGCCACCGTCATGCTGGCTGCGCAATACCAGGCCTGGTTCGCCGTGGTGGCCGGCACCACGCTGGGCATGATGCTGGCCAACGCCCCCGTGGTGTGGCTGGGCGACGCCATCACCAAGCGCGTGCCGCTGCGTCTGGTGCACATGGTCTCGGCAGGCATCTTCGCCGTGTTGGGCGTGATCGCGCTGTCGGGCTGGGGCGCTTGAGCGCTCAAGCCCCGGCGCCCGGGCATCAAGCCGGAGGCTGGCGCTTGTAAATGACGTGGTAAACCCCGGCCACCAAGACCGCGCCGCCCAACACATTGCCCAAAATCACGGGGAACAAATTGCCCAACATGCCGCCCCAGGTGATGGCGGCGTGGCCCGTCAGGCCGTTGTGCTGCAGCAGCATGGCCAGCGGCATCAGGTACATGTTGGCAATGCTGTGCTCAAAACCGGCCGCCACAAACGCCATGACCGGCAGCATGACGGCCACCGCCTTGTCGGTCACGCTGCGCCCGGCCATGGCCATCCACACCGCCATGCACACCAACACATTGCACAGCACCCCGCGCAACAAGGCCGTGACAAACGGCAGCTCTTGCTTGGCCAGGGCCATCTGCACCACCTTGTGCGCCACCGCGCCGCCATTCAGGCTGGCATGGCCGCTGGCAAACACCAGCAACGCCAAAGCGGCGGCGCCCACAAAATTGGCCAGGCACACGATGCCCCAATTGCGCAGCACCTGCGCCGTGCTGACACGGCCATCGGCCCAGGCCATCACGATCAGGTTGTTGCCCGTGAACAGCTCGGCCCCGGCCACCACCACCATGAACAGACCCACCGAAAACACCAGACCACCCAGCACCGAACTGGCCGCAAAGCCCAGCGTGGCATCGGACTTGACCAGCACAAACAGCATGGCGCCCAGGCCAATGAAGGCCCCGGCCAACACGCCCAGCAAAGCCAGCGGCAAGGCCGCCATGCGGGCCTTGGCCTCGCCCACCGACTCGATGCGGCGGGCGATTTCAACGGGGCTGTAGGCGTTGAAGCCATCAAGATCGGGCATGTACGCTCCTGGCAAGGGGCCAATCCGTTCGTCATATACTCGCCCCATGCGCCGATTTGAACCCGATTGCGGGCGCCGGAACCGTGATGGTCCCGAAATTCAGCTAAATGGCGTGTGTTTCAACCCACTGAAGCCCGGCCCAGCTGACTGCGAAGCCGGGTTTTGTTTTTTTGAACACCTGAACACATTCGATGCTGATCGCCGAATCCCAAAGCATGCTGTTTGAAGCGCCTTTGCCTTTGCAAAGTGGCGCGTCCATCCGTGGCTATTCACTGAGCTACGAAACCTACGGCACGCTCAACGCCGACAAATCCAACGCCGTGCTGATCTGCCACGCGCTCAACGCCTCGCACCATGTGGCGGGCGTGTACGCCGACCAACCCCACAATGTGGGCTGGTGGGACAACATGATCGGCCCCGGCAAATCGCTCGACACCAACCGATTTTTTGTGATCGGCGTGAACAACCTGGGCTCGTGCTTTGGCTCCACCGGCCCCATGCATGTGAACCCCGACACCGGCACCGTGTACGGCGCGGACTTTCCGGTGGTCACGGTGGAAGATTGGGTCAACGCGCAAGCCCGCTTGCTGGACGCTTTGGGCATTGAACAACTGGCCGCCGTGATGGGCGGCAGCCTGGGCGGCATGCAGGCGCTGAGTTGGACGCTGCAATACCCCGAACGCGTGAAGCACGCGGTGGTGGTGGCCAGCGCCCCCAACCTGAACGCCGAAAACATCGCCTTCAACGAAGTGGCCCGCCGCGCCATCGTGACCGACCCGGACTTCCACGATGGCCACTTTTACGCGCAAGGCGTGGTGCCCAAACGCGGCCTGCGCATCGCCCGCATGATCGGCCACATCACGTACCTGAGCGATGACGTGATGAACGAAAAGTTTGGCCGAGAGCTGCGCGAGGCCGTCACGCACAACGCCACCGGCTACAAATACTCCACACAAGATGTGGAATTCCAGATCGAAAGCTACCTGCGCTACCAGGGCGACAAGTTCAGCGAGTACTTTGACGCCAACACCTATTTGTTGATCACCCGGGCGCTCGATTACTTTGACCCGGCCCGTGCTTTTGGCGGTGACCTGTCGCAGGCCTTTGCCCGCGCCCGCTGCCAATTTTTACTCGTCAGCTTCAGTACCGACTGGCGCTTCTCGCCTGCCCGCAGCCGCGAAATGGTCAAGGCCCTGCTGGATAACCGCCGCAACGTGAGCTATGCCGAAATCGACGCACCCCACGGGCACGACGCCTTTTTGTTGGACGATGCTCGCTACATGAGCGTGGTGCGCTCTTACTTTGACAACGTGGCCCAATCCTTGAACGAAGGAGGTGCCGCATGAGCGACCCCCTGATCATGCAAGCCATCGCACGACTGGTGCCGCAAGGCGCCCGCGTGCTGGATTTGGGCTGCGGCGACGGCGCCTTGCTGGCCCATTTGCAGCAACACCGAGGCTGCACCGGATACGGCGTGGAGCTGGACGATGCCAATGTGCACGCCTGTGTGCAACGCGGTGTGAATGTGCTGCAGCTGAATCTGGACGAGGGCCTGAGCCTGTTTGCCGACCAATCGTTTGATGTGGTGCTGCAGATCGACACCCTGCAACACCTGCGCAACGCCGAAACCATGCTGCGCGAGACGGTGCGCGTGGGTCAGATCGGCATTGTGGCTTTTCCCAATTTTGCGCACTGGTTCAACCGCCTGAGCGTGCTGCAAGGCCGCATGCCGGTGACCAAGCGGCTGCCCTACCAGTGGTACGACACCCCCAACATCCGCGTGGGCACCTACGCCGACTTTGGCGACCTGGCCCGCAAGAACCATTTGCGCATCATGGACGCCTTTGGCCTGCACCAGGGCCAGGAAGTACGCATCTTGCCCAACCTGATGGCGGGGACTGCGGTCTACAAGCTGCAGCGCAACTGACCCATGGCCACAGCGCCAGCCACACAGGGGCCACCCGCTCACGGCAACTGGCTGATCGCCATCGTGCTGGCACAAATTTCGTTTGGCCTGCTGGCCATGACCTTGTGCCTGCCCTCCATGCAGGAATGGGGCGCGATCTTTGACACTTCACAGGCGGATGTGCAGCTGACCTTCAGCGGCTATGTGATCGCCTACGGCGCCTTGCAGCTGGTGTACGGTCCGCTGTCTGACCGGCACGGGCGCAAACCGATTTTGATACTGGGCTTGGTGGTGGCGGGGCTGGCGTCCGTCATGGCTGCGCTGGCCGCCGACATCGCCACGCTCACCGCCGCCCGCGTACTGCAAGGCGCAGGCAGCGCCGCCAGCATGGTGGTGGGCCGCTCCATGGTGCAAGATCTGTTTACCGGGCCGCAGCGCACCCGCGTCATGGCCTACATCGGCATGGCGCTGGGCATGTGCCCGCCGCTGGCCACACTGATTGGCGGACAGCTCCATGTGCGCTTGGGCTGGCAAAGCAACTTTGTGTTGCTGGCGGTGTTGGCCGCGGTGCTTTTGGTGGCGGCCTGGCTGGGCTTGCCGCGTGTGACCCCACCCGCACCCGCCAAAGGTCACTGGCTGCGGACCATGCTGAGTGCTTATGCACGCCTGCTGCGCGAGCCGCGCTTTGTGCTGTATGTCGCCATCCTCGCGGCCACCACCGCCACGTTTTACGCCTTCCTGGCCGGGGCACCCATCGTGCTCAAGGGTTACGGCATCGGCCCGGACGGCATTGGCTGGTTCATCATGGCCGTGCCCGTGGCCTACATCCTGGGCAACTTCATGACCTCGCGGCTGATTGCGCAGGCGGGCGAATCGCGCGTGATGGCCTGGGGCCAGGCCCTGACCGTGGGCGGTCTGGTCGTGATGCTCGCGCTGGGCCTGGGGGGTGTGCACGCAGCCTTGGCCGTGGCTTTGCCGCTGGTCTTGCTGGGTTTGGGCCACGGCCTGATCAACCCACCCGCACTGGCGGGGACCGTGGGCGTGCTGCCCGCACTGGCCGGCTCGGCCGCAGCGGTGGCCGGTCTGATGCAACAACTGACCGGCGCCGCTGGCGGCTATCTGGTGGGGCTGGTGCCGCACGAAGGTGCGGTGAACCTGGGCTGGATGATGCTGGCCTTTGCCTTGACGGGGGCTGTGGCGCAGTTTTTCCTGCGCAGGCGGTGAGTTTCTTTAAGGGCTGATCTTGTATTTGTACGCAGCATCCGACCATCATTGATCTTTAGCGTCGCTCTGGTTCAGCGGAGCGGGTAAATTCAGTTATCGCCGTTGACATAGAGCGTCGACCATGGTCCTTGTGCGACGCCGAAGACCAAAGTCTCCGTATCGCAGCCATCAAAATGAATTTCATGGGCAGGGACATGTAGGACTGACCCCGCTGCAAAGGGGGTCGCCTTTTCTCGCTTGAAATCAGCACCTAATCCCAGCATCAGCACACCGCGGATCACCAGAAGGCGTGCCGGGCCCGTGTGCCAGTGCGGTCTGTCCCATGCGCCAGGCGGTAGTTTCAGAAGGTAGCTGAAGCCTCCGACCGGATCTTGCT
>CANHUM010000048.1 GCA_947463845.1 Comamonadaceae bacterium | reverse complement strand
TGTGTTTTGGGCAGGCTCGGCCATCCACTGCATGTAACCCACCAAGTCTGCAACAGCCTGGTCATATTCCAAGGGCGTCATGGTGCCAGGTTTGGCCTGGTTCCAGCCTTTGAAGATCTGTACTTTTTGGCCGTGCGACTCTTTCTCTTCGAAGACAGGCTCACGTTCACCTTGCAATTGCCACAGCGGGTTGGGCATGCCCACATTGGGATACGCGAGGTTGTTCCAACCCGTGGGTTTGGTCTCATCGCGGTAGTAAGTGCGCATGTAGGTGTACAGGTAGTCAGCGCCTGTACCACCGGGGCCTGAGCGCGAACGCGCCATCAAGGTCAGGTCCGGGGGGTTCTTGCCAAACCACTCTTTGGCCTGAGCTGGATCGATGGCCGCCTTCATGGTGTCGCCCACACGCTCGGTGGTAAACATCAGGTTGTCCTTGATCTGCTGATCGGTCAGGCCAATGTCTTTCAGGCGGTTGTAGCGCATGAACGCTGCTGAATGGCAATTCAAGCAGTAATTGACGAACAACTTGGCACCGTTTTGCAAGGCAGCGAGGTCGTTGGTTTTCTTGGGTGCCTTGTCCCAGGCAATGCCGCCACCAGCGGCGTGAGCGCCGGCCAGCAGGCCCAGGGACATCACAAAGCCCAATGCGAGTTTCTTGAGGTTTTTCATGTTCTTGAATCTCCGGGATCTCAGTGAGGCGTGAAGGTCACGCGGTCAGGCACTTGCTTAGGCGTGCCGAGCTTGCTCCACCAAGGCATCAAGAGGAAGAAGCCGAAATAGAACAGGGTGCCCACTTGAGAGACGCGCTCACCAATGGGTGATGGTGGTTTGACACCCAAATACCCCAGGATCAGGAAGTTGATGACAAACAGGGCGTACACATATTTGTGCCAGTCAGGACGGTAGCGGATCGACTTGACGGGGCTGTGGTCCAGCCAAGGCAGGAAGAACAGGATGATCACGGCAGCGCCCATGACCACCACACCCCAGAACTTGGCGTCGATGGACAACAGCAACACACAGATCACGATGGTGGCACCCACCAGGCCGCCTTTGAGCAAAGAAGGCAATTTGCCCTTGGCCACAGCCAGGAAAGCACCCACCACGACACACAGCACCAACACGTACATCATCTCGGTGGTGATGGCACGCAGCATGGAATAGAACGGGGTGAAGTACCAAACAGGTGCAATGTGCAGCGGTGTGGTCAGCGGATCGGCCGGGATGAAGTTGTTGTATTCGAGGAAGTAGCCACCGAATTCAGGGGCAAAGAACACTACGGCACTGAAAGCGATCAGGAACACGCTCACGGAGAAAATATCGTGAACGGTGTAGTAAGGGTGGAACGGAATGCCGTCCAGGGGGTTGCCTTTGGCATCCTTGGGTGCATTGGGCGCCTTGATTTCGACGCCATCGGGGTTGTTGGAGCCGACTTCGTGCAGCGCAATGATGTGCGCCACCACCAGACCCAGCAGCACCAAAGGCACGGCAATCACGTGGAAGCTGAAGAAGCGGTTCAGGGTGGCATCGCCCACCACGAAGTCGCCACGGATCAGCAAGGCCAGATCAGGGCCAATGACGGGCACGGCCGAGAACAGGTTCACGATCACCTGAGCGCCCCAATAGGACATCTGGCCCCAAGGCAGCAGATAACCCATGAAAGCTTCGGCCATGAGCACCAAGAAAATGGCGCAACCGAAAATCCAGACCAGCTCACGCGGCTTGCGGTATGAACCGTACATCAAGCCACGGAACATGTGCAGGTAGACCACCACAAAGAAGGCAGAAGCGCCTGTGGAGTGCATGTAGCGAATCAACCAGCCCCAGGGCACATCGCGCATGATGTACTCGACCGAAGCGAAAGCCAAAGCAGCGTCGGGCTTGTAATGCATGACCAGGAAAATCCCGGTGACGATCTGGATCACCAGAACCAGCAGTGACAGAGCACCAAAAACGTACCAGAAATTCAGGTTTTTGGATGCGTAGTACTCGGACAGGTGTTCCTTGTACAGCTTGGAAGCCGGAAAGCGGTTGTCGACCCAATTGAGCAGCTTTTCGCCTGCAGGGGCGTTGGGAGAGATTTCTTTGAATTCAGCCATGTCGTTCTCCATCAGGCCTTCTTGTCTTCACCAATGAGCAACTTGGTGTCAGACAGGTACATGTGTGGCGGCACTTCGAGGTTGTCGGGTGCTGGCTTGTTCTTGAACACGCGACCGGCCAGGTCAAAGGTCGAGCCGTGGCAAGCACACAGAAAGCCACCTGCCCAATCATCGGGCAACGAAGGCTGAGGACCTGCTGCAAATTTATCGGCAGGCGAGCAGCCCAGATGGGTGCAAATGCCCACCGTCACCAACACTTCAGGCTTGATCGAACGGTGCGGGTTCTTGGCGTATTCGGGGGTGGGGTAAGCGGTGCGGTCCGATGCCGGATCAGCCAGCTGGCCCTCAACTTTTTTCAGGGATTCGAGCTGCTCAGGGGAGCGCTTCATGATCCAAACGGGTTTGCCGCGCCATTCGACCGTGAGCTTTTCACCTGGATTCAAAGCGGAAATATCCACTTCGACGGCCGCACCGGCCGCTTTGGCGCGTTCGGAAGGTTGGAAGCTGCTGACGAAGGGGGTGGCCACAAAGCCAGCGCCTACGGCACCTGCGCAAGTGGACGCAATCAGCCAGGTCCGCTTGCTGTTGTCGACTGGGGTGTCACTCATGGGAATCCTCTAGCGAGTCGTTATCAGGGTCAACCCGAGATTGTAGCGGAGTGAAACAGACAACCGACTTACAAGTAGATAGGCCTCAACATCGACAGGTCACAATCGAGGCTCGAACATCACTGAAGGATCTTTTTATGTCATTTGTTCAGGAATTCAAAACATTCGCACTCAAAGGCAACGTGGTCGACCTGGCGGTGGGCGTCATCATTGGCGCGGCGTTCTCCAAGATTGTGGATTCCCTGGTGGCCGATGTGATCATGCCGCTGGTCAGCCTGGTCTTTGGGGGCCTGGACTTTGCCAACTATTACTGGCCCCTGTCGGGACAATCTGCCCAACTTTCACTCGCAGAAGCCAAAAAATTGGGGGCCGTTTTTGCCTATGGCAACTTCATCACCATCGCCTTGAATTTTCTGATTCTGGCGTTCATCATCTTTGTGATGGTCAGACAGATCAACCGGCTCAAAGCGCGGCAACCCGCTGAATCGGCCCCAGAAAAAGCTGCTGAACCCCCTGAGGATGTGAAGTTGTTGCGCGAAATCCGGGACAGCCTGAAACAGAAAGCCTGAACCCTCGCCCCACCGTGTGGGTCGATCACTGCCGCTCAATGCGTCCCGCTGGCCAATTGACGGGCCATGCGAATGGCCTGGACCATGCTGCTGGCGTCGGCCAGGCCTTTCCCGGCCAAGTCCATGGCCGTGCCGTGGTCCGGGCTGGTCCGTATCAGCGGCAGACCCAAGGTGACGTTCACCCCCTGCTCCACACCCAGGTACTTCACAGGGATCAAGCCCTGGTCGTGGTACATGGCCACCACCACATCAAATTCCCGCTGCGCTCCCGGTTTTTGACGTGCCCGCATGAAGACCGTGTCAGGCGCAAAGGGGCCGTGCACATCCAAACCCTCTTGGCGGGCCAGCAACAACGCTGGCTGCAAGACCTCGATTTCTTCCCGTCCAAACAAGCCACCCTCGCCCGCGTGCGGGTTGACCCCCGCCACCGCGATGCGTGGCTTGCGGCCCAAGCAAGCCGTCAAAGCCGTGTGGGTGATGCGCAAGGTTTCCAGAACCCGGTCCACGGTGATGGCCTCGAGCGCCTCCCGCAAGGACACATGGATGCTGACCAACACCGTGCGCAGCTCGTCATTGGCCAACATCATGCGCACGGGCATCTGCGCCAGCGCCACTCCGGCATACCGGGCCGCCTCGTCTTGCAGCAACTCGGTGTGGCCCGGGTATTGGTCATAAGGCGCACCTGCCGCATGCAAGGCCTCCTTGTGCAAAGGCGCGGTGACCAGTGCCGCCACCTCGCCGCGCAAGGCCGCACGCGTGGCCCACAACACGGCCTCGCCCGCCAAACGCCCGGCCCGGGCATCGACTTGGCCCCAAGGCAACGCAGGTACCAACGGCACCACTTGCAGCACTGGCAAACACCTCGGAGGCACCTGAAGGGCTTGCGCAGAGGTTTCAATTTCGCAGATCGGGAAGCGCAGCCCGGGCTGAACCAAGTCCATCGCACGGCGCATCACGCCCACATCGCCCGCCACAAAGCAGCCCCGCGTCCATTCAGGGGCGCTGCACCAGGCCCGGGCGATGGTTTCAGGGCCAATGCCGCAAGGATCACCCGGCGTGATGGCGATGGGGCGGTTCAGTTCAGGCAGGTTCATGACGCAATGGGCGGGCCTCAGGCCGGGTTGTCGATCTCGATGAAACGGTGCGCAATGCCCAGCGCTTGGGCCACATGCGCGCCCAAAGCGGGCGCGCCATAGCGCTCGGTGGCATGGTGGCCACAGGCCAGAAAGGCGACACCGGTTTCGCGCGCCAGATGGGCTTGCGGCTCAGAGATCTCGCCTGTGATGAAAGCATCCACGCCTTGGGCGATGGCCGACTCAAAGTAGCCCTGCGCACCGCCTGTGCACCAGGCCACACGGCGAACAGGACGATCGCTGCCCCCCACACAGGTCACCGGGCGCCCCAGCACGGCGGCCACATGCTCGGCCAAGGCCTGAGGCCGATCCCAGGTGTTGGCCGCTGCGCCGACAAAACCCAGGTCTTGCTCTCCAAAGCGGCCATCGGCCTGCAAACCCAACACACGCGCCAACTGCGCGTTGTTGCCCAATTCCGGATGCGCATCCAGCGGCAAGTGGTAAGCGAACAGGTGAATGCCATGCCCCAAGAGCAAACGAAGCCGCTCGCGCATCCAGCCCGTGACGCGTCCATCCTGCCCACGCCAGAACAGGCCGTGGTGCACCACGATGGCGTCGGCCTGGGCGTCAATGGCCGCTTCGATCAGGGCGCGGCTGGCGGTGACGCCGCTGACCAGCAGCCGGACTTCGCGATCGCCCTCGACTTGCAGACCATTGGGTCCGTAATCGCGGAATTTCTCGGGTTGGAGCAAGGCATCAAAGGCCTGGTCCAGTGTTTTGACATCGGTCATGGGAGTCGGTTCAACTTGGCATGAATGCCCGATTGTGGCTCAGGCGGTGCGGTTCAACTGAATCAAGGACAATCGGGAACCATGAAACGTTATTGGCTTTTGTTCTCTCAATGGGTGACCGTCCTGCTGGCCATCTGGTTTGTGGTGGCCACGCTGCAGCCCGAATGGCTGCGCGGTGCCCGGCGCTCCATGGACGGCATGACTTTGCTGCAAGCCCCGCCCACATTCGGTGCAAACCGGCCGGTCGGCAGCCTGAGCGCTCCAGCACACAAAGCTTCCCCCGCCGTGGTCAGCATCAACACCCGGCAAGGCAAAAACCAAAACTCCAACAACCAAGACCCCTGGTTCCGGTTTTTCTATGGTGAACAGGACGAACAGAACCCCGCAGGTTTGGGCAGCGGGGTCATCGTCAGCCCCGAAGGGCACATCCTCACCAACAACCATGTCATCGAAGACGCTGACGACATCGAGGTGGTGCTCAGTGACGGCCGCAAAGCCATGGCCAAAGTCATTGGCACCGACCCGGACACGGACCTGGCCTTGCTGCAAATTCCTCTGACCAACTTGCCCGTCATCGTGCTCGGCCTGACGCAAGACATGCAGGTGGGCGATGTGGTTTTGGCCATTGGCAACCCTTTTGGGGTGGGCCAAACCGTGACCTCGGGCATTGTGAGCGCCTTGGGCCGCAACCAGTTGGGCATCAACACTTTCGAAAATTTCATCCAGACCGATGCCGCCATCAACCCGGGCAACTCAGGCGGGGCTTTGGTGGACGTCAACGGAAACCTGATGGGCATCAACACGGCGATTTACTCCCGCTCGGGCGGCAGCATGGGCATTGGTTTCGCCATCCCGATTTCAACCGCCAAGCAGGTGATGCAGGACCTCTTGAAAAACGGCAAGGTGATTCGCGGCTGGATTGGCGTGGAGCCGCAAGATCTGTCACCCGAGCTGGCTGAAAGCTTCAAGTTGCCGCAGACCGGCCCCAATGCCTTACGGTCTGGCGTGGTGATTTCAGGCGTTTTGCAAAACGGTCCGGCAGCCAAAGCCGGCATTCGTCCTGGCGACGTGATCATGCGGGTGAGCGACCACCCTGTGGGCAATGTGTCGGACCTGCTCAACCAGGTCGCCAGTCTGAAGCCGGGCGTGCCCGCCGACGTGGTGATCTGGCGTCAACAAACCCAACTCTCTTTGCGATTGACCCCGGCAGAAAGACCCTCGCCCAAACGGCAAGCGCGTTGATACGGATCACGCCGCAACGGTCAACGCGTCAGGCAGGATCGGTTGTTTCTTCGGGCGGCTTGGTGTGTTTGATGAACAACTGCGCTGCCCAGATGCCCAGCTCATAGAGCAGGCACATGGGGATGGCCAATGCCAGTTGTGAAACCACGTCCGGTGGGGTCACCACGGCAGCGATCACAAAAGCCAGCACCACAAAATAGCCCCTGAAGTCGCGGAGCTTTTCTACAGTCACGACGCCCAGTCGCGCCAGAACCACGACGGCCACCGGCACCTCAAAGGCCAGCCCAAAGGCCAGGAACATCGACAGCACAAAACTCAGATAGGCCTCGATGTCAGGCGCAGCGGTGATGCTTTTGGGGGCAAAGCTCTGGATAAAGCTGAACACCTGACCAAAAACAAAGAAATAACAAAAGGCGACGCCCACAAAAAACAGCAAGGTGCTCGACACCACCAGGGGCATGACCAGCTTTTTCTCATGGCTGTACAAACCCGGCGCCACAAAAGCCCAGACCTGGTAGAGCACCACCGGCAAAGCGATCAAAAAAGCCGTCATCAACAAAATCTTGAGCGGCACCATGAAAGGCGAGATGACCGAGGTGGCGATCAGCGTTGCCCCTTTGGGCAGGTGCACGACCAAGGGGGCAGCCATGATGTCGTACAGGCTTCCGGGGCCGGGGTAGATGGCCAGCGCCGCCGCCGCCACGGCCACGGCAGCCACCGCCCAAAGCAAACGATCGCGCAACTCGATCAGGTGCGTGACAAAAGGTTGCTCAGAACCTTTGAGTTCGTCTTCGGGTTTGGGTGGGGTGTCGGACATGGGTGGGTCAGTTGGACAGGGCACACACGAGGTGTGCCGCCGTCACGCAGAATTGAGGGGCTTGGGCCGGTAACGGGCCACGCGTGCGGCACCCGAAAGCGCTTTGGTGCGCACCCCGGAGCGGGCTTTGTACCACTGGGGCACAGCGCCCCGCTTCAGACGCCAGTTCTTCTCAGGATGTTTGTACTCGGGTGGGGGCGCCTCCAGAGCGGGCAAATCGCTGACCAGCCCCGAAGTGGTTTCAGCCCAGTCTTTCTCGAAATCGGTCGCCGTGGTCTGCACGGTCTGCTCGACATCACGCGCCGCCGACTCCATGGACTCTTTCATCTTTTTGAGTTCTTCGAGGTCCATCGACCGGTTGACCTCGGCCTTGACGTCTGACACATAGCGCTGCGCCTTGCCCAAAAGGGTGCCCAGCGTGCGGGCCACTTTGGGCAACTTCTCAGGACCAATGACGATCAAGGCCACGACCCCGATCAGGGCCATTTTCGAAAAACTTAAATCCAGCACAGTACAGCGCTCAGACGTTCAAAAGATCAAGACTTGGTCTTGGCTTCGACGTCGATGGTGGTTTTTTCAGCCTGTGCAGGAGATGCAGCAGTGACTTGTCCAGCGACAGGCGCAGCCTCGTCAGCCTTGGCACCACCATCTTTCATGCCATCTTTGAAACCCTTGACAGCGCCGCCCAGGTCAGAGCCCATGTTTTTGAGCTTTTTGGTGCCAAACACCATGACCACGATGAGCAACACGATCAGCCAGTGCCAAATGGAAAAAGTACCCATGAAAATCTCCTGTTAATGCTCGGATTCTAAGGGGATCGACACCCCGCATCGGATCGGCCCTGATGAATGAAGGATTTGAGGGGCAAAGCCCCGTTTTCAAGCCCTGATTAGCCCCGCAACCAAGGGCGCGGACCGCCCATGACGTGCATGTGCAGGTGGTGCACCTCTTGCCCGCCCTCGCTGCCGTTGTTGACGACAATGCGAAAGCCGCCATCCGGATAGGGATTGCAGCCTTCTTGAGCCGCCAACTTGGGGGCCAGGGTCATCATGTGGCCCATCAGGGCTGCATGCTCCGGCGCCAGCTGCGCCATCGACGGGATGTGCAGCTTGGGAATGATCAGGAAATGGATGGGGGCCCAAGGGTTGATGTCATGAAAGGCGAACACATGATCATCTTCGTACACCTTGCGTGACGGGATTTTGCCCGCAATGATTTTGCAAAAAATACAGTGGTCGTCGGTCATGGCTGGGTCGGATTCAGGGGTCAAGGGGGTTCAGTCGGTCATCGGGCGTTGCCCATTGAGCCGCACCATGCCCAGCACGATGCGGTACAGAAACCAGATGGAAATGGCCACCCAGGCCAACCAGCCCGGGAAGACCAGGAAAAACCAGAGCGGAAAAGTCACCAGGTACAGCAAGGCCGCCCAGATCACGGTGCGGATGCGGTAGCTGAAATGCGTGCGCTCCCAGCCGGCGGCATCGCCTTTTTTGACCCCATCGATGATGAGCGCCACGATCAGCAAAGCCGGGCCCATCTGCGCCCCCGGAATGACGGCGCTGACGGCCACGATCAGGTGCAGGATGTAACTGACCCAACTGATGGTGTGGGTGCTGTCGTCCAGCGGCGCGTCGTGGGGGGTCTGCGGACTCATGGCTTACTCGCCCAAGCGCTCGCGTTCCTGCACTTTGCGCAGGGCTTTTTCTTCCAGGCCGCTCAGGCCTTCTCGGCGGGCCAGCTCATTGACCACGTCGGCGGGCGTTAAGCCGTAATGCGCCAGCGCGATCATGCTGTGGAACCACAAATCGGCCACCTCATAAACCAGTTTGTTCACATCACCGCCGTGGTCCACGTCCTTGGCGGCCATCACGGTCTCGGTGGCTTCTTCGCCGATCTTCTTCAAAAAGGCGTCGGG
>CANHUM010000047.1 GCA_947463845.1 Comamonadaceae bacterium | reverse complement strand
GCTGGCTGACCATCTCGCCCAAAAACTCATGGGCGGGCAGCTCTTGGGTGATGTAGTCGTGGTAGGCCAGCTCATTGACCTGTCGCACACCGTGCACCAGGATGACCTTTTCAAACCGCTCATAGGTCTCGGGGTCGCGGATGATGCTCATGAACGGGGCCAAACCCGTGCCTGTGCCCATGAGGTACAGGTTTTTGCCAGGCAGCAGGTAATCGCACAACAAAGTACCGGTGGGTTTGCGGCCCACGATGATGGTGTCGCCCACCTGGATGTGCTGGAGCCTGGAGGTCAGCGGACCGTCCGGCACCTTGATGCTCAGAAACTCCAGATGCTCTTCGTAGTTGGCACTGGCAATCGAGTAAGCCCGCAGCAGCGGTTTGCCATTGTCACCACGTAAACCAATCATGGTGAAGTGGCCATTCGAAAAGCGCAGGGCCTGGTCGCGGGTGGTGGTGAAGCTGAACAAGCGGTCGGTCCAGTGGTGAACGCTCAAAACACGTTCTTCAAGAAATGCACTCATTTGGTATAGCGGTGTGTTGGGAGACAAGAGACCCAAAGCCCTGGGGGGATGCTGAAAGCTTGCTACAGTTACGGGCTGCAAGGCCACACGAGAGTCGGCAACCCGCATTGTCGTGTGAACCGCTTCCAACTGGAAATACGGAAATTCTATATCCGTATAACCAACGCTTCTTTAGACAGATCAAGGCAGGACACTACCATGGCACGCACCGTTCAATGCATCAAACTCGGCAAAGAAGCAGAGGGTCTGGATTTCCCGCCCTACCCCGGCGATTTGGGCAAGCGCATCTGGGAAGGTGTGAGCAAGCAGGCCTGGGCCGATTGGCTCAAGCACCAGACCATGCTGGTCAATGAAAACCGCCTGAATCTGGCCGATCTGCGCGCCCGCCAATACCTGGCCCGCCAGATGGAAAACCATTTCTTCGGCGATGGCGCTGACGCCGCCCAAGGCTATGTGCCGCCTGCAGCGGGCTGACGCCCGATTGCGCTTGACCCCCTGCTTTTTGAACCCTTGAGCTTGACACCCGACACGCGCCAAGCGGTGGTGATCGGTGCCGGCCTGTCAGGCTCTGCAGTGGCGCACAGCTTGGCCTTGCGAGGCTGGTCGGTGACCGTGCTGGACCAAGCCGAGGGGGTAGGCGCTGGTGCCTCCGGCCTGCCCGCCGGATTGGCTGCGCCCCATGTTTCCCCCGACGACAACGTGCTCTCGCGCATCACACGTGCGGGCGTCAAAGCCACTCTAGAACGCGCCCAGGCGCTGCTGCACAGCGGTACAGATTGGGCCCTGACGGGGGTTCTGGAACACAACCTGGCGGGCAAACGCCGCCTGCCTTCGGACGCCTCCGATCACCACAGTACGCCTGCCAGCGCGGCGGCTGTGGCCGCTGCAGGCCTGCCGCCGGACACACCTGCGCTCTGGCACGCGCAAGCGGGCTGGATCCGGCCCCGTCAGCTCGTGGCCGCGCAGCTGCAAACGCCTGGCGTGCAGGTGCGCTGGGGCCAGCAGGTGAAGGGCATTGAAAGAGTCGGCGCCGAATGGGTCGTGACCGATGCCCAGGGCCAAATCTTGGCGCAGTCCCCCTGGCTGGTGGTGGCCAGCGCCTTTGACAGCCTGGCTTTGCTGCGGCCCCTGCCCAGCTTTGCCGTGCCGCTGAACCCATTGCGCGGACAAATCAGTTTTGGTCACATGCACGACCTGAACGAATCGCAGCGCCAGCTGCTGCCACCTTTTCCGGTCAACGGCCACGGCAGCTTCATCAGCGGCGTGCCCACGCCCGAAGGAACGCCTGGCTGGTTCATCGGATCCACCTTTGAGCGCAACTGCGAGCAAGCACCTGTGCGGGCCGAGGACCACGAGGCCAACCAAGTCAGGCTGGCCACGCTGCTGCCCGCTCTGGGCCATGCCATGGCCCATCAATTCAAGCCGGATCAGGTGCAAGGCTGGGCCGGCTTGCGCTGCACGTTACCCAACCGTCTGCCGGCGGTCGGCCCCATCGACCCGCAGCGCCTGCCGGGTCTTTGCCTGAGCACAGGCATGGGTGCTCGCGGTATCAGCCTGGCCGTGCTGTGTGGCGAACTCTTGGCCGCGCAGCTGAACAAAGAGGCGCTGCCCTTAGAGACAGCCCTGGCCAAGCACCTCGCGGCAGAGCGTTACGTCCAGCCCAACACACAGCGATGAAGCGCTGAGGCTTTATTTCATGGCATCGGCCGGGCGGCGGGCGCGTACGTAGGCATCCGTGGGCAAATGGTTTTTGCCATCGGCATAGCGCCACTGCACCATGGTGCCTTTGCCGCCGCGCTGATCGAGCTTGCCCACATAGGCCCCCATGGTCGATTGCTGGTCAATGGCACGGAATTCGGCAGGCCCGAAAGGCGTGCTGAACTTCAAACCCCTCATGGCCAGCACCAGTTTTTCATTGTCCACGCTGCCTGCTTTTTTGATGCCCGCGAAGATCGCTTGCATGGTGGCGTAACCCACCACCGAGCCCAGCTTGGGGTTCTCGTTGAACTTGCGGTAGTAGTTGGCAGCGAAGCTGGCATGTTCGCGGGTGTCGATCTGGTCCCAGGGGTAACCCGTCACGATCCAGCCCTTGGGGGTCTCGTCCTTGAGCACCTCCAGGTATTCGGGCTCGCCCGACAACATGGAGACCACAGGCATTTTCGGGAAAATGTTGCGCTGATTGCCTTCACGCACCAATCGGGCCAGGTCTGCGCCAAAGGTCACATTGAACACCGCGTCGGGCCGGGCGGCCATGGTGGCCGTCAACGTGCTGCCCGCATCGATCTTGCCCAACGCCGGCCACTGCTCACTCACGAACTCGACATCGGGGCGCTTGGCCTTGAGCAATTCCTTGAAACTGGCCACCGAACTTTGGCCATATTCGTAATTGGGCGCAATGGTGGCCCAACGTTTGGCGGGCATTTTGGCCGCCTCTTCCACCAGCATGGCCGCTTGCATGTACGTGCTGGCCCGCAAGCGGAAGGTGTAACGGTTGCCTTTTTCCCAGACGATGGCATCGGTCAAGGGCTCACTGGCGATGAACAAGCGTTTGTTTTTGACCGCATGGTCGGCCAAGGCCAAGCCCACATTGGACAAAAAGCCACCGGCCAGAATGTCGACTTTTTCCTTGGATGTCAGCTCGATGGCGTGCCGCAAAGCTTCGTCGGGCTTGCCCGCATCGTCGCGGGCGATCACTTCGATCTTGCGGCCCAGCAGTCCGCCCTGGGCATTGATTTCCTCGACTGCCAATTGCCAACCTTGTTTGTACGGCTGGGTGAATTGCGGCATGGAGGAATAGCTGTTGATCTCTCCAATTTTGATGGGGCTCTGGGCCAAAACAGGGGCAGCAGCAGCGGCAGACAGCAAGCCAGCGGCAAAAAGGCGGTTCATGTGCAATTCCAAGGCTGAAAAAAATGAAGACCGCGACTTTAACAGCGCGACAAATACTTGTCGCTTGGGGGACATATTGGGCCCGTCAGGCCTGACTGAGCCAAACACTCAGCCGATCCACGCCCTGCTTCAGCCTTGCCAGATCTTTGGACGCAAAGCACCAACGCAGCCAGCCCGCCGCTTCTGGGGCAAAAGCTTCACCAGGGGCCAGGCCCAGACCCGCTTCGGCCACCAGCCGCTTGGCCGTGGCCACCGAATCCAGATGCCCTTCGAGCCTGAAAAACGCGTACATGCCGCCTCGGGCCGGGGCCAATTGCACACCTGGCACTGCTTGCAGCAAGGGCACCAGGGTGTCGCGGCAGGCCTTCAGGTGCGCCACCACACGCGGCGTGATGTCTGCGGTGTTTTGCAAAGCCACCACCCCAGCGCGCTGGGTAAAGACCGACGCGCACGAAGTGTTGAACTCGATCAACTTGCCCATGTGGCCCGTCATGGCGGACGGCATGACCAGCCAGCCCAGACGCCAGCCGGTCATCAAAAAGCTCTTGGAAAAACTGTGCACCACCACCAGGCGGTCGTCGGGCTCGGCCACGTCCAGAAAAGAAGGGGCGCAGCCATTGGCCGTGTCAGCCTCGTAATACAAACGCTCGTACACCTCGTCGGCCAGCACCCAGGTGCCCGTGCTGCGGCAATGCGCCAGGATCTCTGCCTGCTCCGCTCGGCTCAATGTCCAGCCTGTGGGATTGTTGGGGGAGTTGACGATCAGCAGCCGGGTTGCGGGTGTGATGGCAGTTTTGAGCGCAGACATGTCCAGCTGCCACTGACCACCCACGGGGCGCAGCGACACACATTTCAACTGGGCCCCCATCACAAGCGCCTGTGCCGTGAGATTGGGCCACACGGGGGTGATGGCGACCACCTCATCACCGGCATCGATCAGCGCTTGCGCGGCCAGCATCAGGGCGTTTACGCCACCCGAGGTGATGGCCAGGCGCTCCACAGCAATTGGGCCATGCAAGGCCGACATGTAATCCGACACAGCCAGACGCAACTCAGGCAGACCCAGGTTGTGCGAGTAAAAGGTCTCGCCGCGCTGCATCGACTCGATGGCCGCCTGGCGCACGATGTCAGGGGTGACCTCGTCGGACTCGCCAAACCAGAAAGCCAGCACATCCGGGCGTCCCATGCCCGCGTTGGCCACTTCGCGGATGCGCGACTCCTCCAGGTCCATCACGGCCTGGCGCATGAAAGGGGGTGTTGTGCTGTTCATGGGTGCATCCTAACGGCTGCCCTGCTCAGGCCTTGTCGCGCTTTGCACAAGCACGCGTTTTGCCTATGATGGTCAACACAAAAAACATCAGGGAGACCCGCATGAAGCCACCACGTTTGGCCCACAAGTTATCTGGGGCGCTGGCCAACACCATCCTGGCCTTGGCACTGTGGGGCCTGGCCTCTCACAGCGCTGCGGTAGAGACCTTCACCGCCACCACGGGGGCAGACAAATCCGCCAAAACCAAAAAGTCCAAACAGGGCAAAGCCCCCAAACCGCCCACCGACAAAGGCTCGTCAGAAAACCAGGCCGAACGCGACAAGCGCATGTTGCGCGAGTGCCGGGGCAGGCCCAATGCGGGCGCTTGTGAAGGCTACGCCAGTTGATGCCACCAATGACGCAAGCCGCTGGCCCGCACGCTGGGCCGTGCCATGGCCGCGTTGAGCAAACCGGCCTGCCTTTCGATCAAGGTGAAATGCTCGCGGGCTCGGGTGATGCCGGTGTAGACCAGCTCGCGTGACAGCACATCGGCCGCACCGGGCGGCAAAACCAGCGCGGTGTGGGCGAACTCGGAGCCCTGGCTCTTGTGCACGGTCATGACAAAAGCCGTCTCGACATGGGCCAGACGCGAGACGCTCACCGAGCGCAGTTGCTCGCCATCCAGAAACCAGACCTTGAGCACGCCTTGCGGATTGGGCAAGACCACGCCCACATCGCCGTTGAACACGCCCAGCTGTGCGTCGTTGCGCGTGACCATGACTGGACGACCGGCAAACCATTCGCCTTGCGGCTGCAACCACCCGGCATCGGCCAGCGCTTTTTGCACGGCGGCATTGAGCGCGGTGGTGCCCCAATCGCCTTGGTGCACAGCGCACAAAATCCTGAATCGGTCAAAAGCTTGCAGCACGCGACGCACCCAAGTGGTGTGCTCACCACCGCCTGCGCCCGGCGGATGACTGGCCGGGCCTTGCTTCATGGCGTGCAGATACTCTGCATAGGACGGCTTGTTCGAGGTGCCGACCGCTTGGCCCAGCGCCAGAGCACACACGGCCTGGGGACTGTCGGGCTGCCAGGCCAGCAAAGGGCTGCTCACTGGGTCTGCAGACCTGAAACACGCCCCAGCGGCATCGGTGTTGCCCGCGTTCACGGCCAGGGCGAGCTGGCCAATCGGGCCGTCGAAACGGCGGCTTTGGCGCAGCATCACGATTTGCTGGGCCAGGGCCGATACCGCCCGAGCGTCCGACGCGTGAAAATCCGGGGGCAAGCTTTGGCCCGCCACGGCTCGGGCATAACGCAGCGTCTCGGGCAGGTATCCGCCCAGCGCCGCATCCCGACAGACATCGCCCAGCACGGCACCCGCCTCGACCGAAGCCAGCTGATCCTTGTCACCCAGCAAGACCAGACGGGCCGTGGGCGGCAGCGCTTGCAGCAAGGCATCCATCATTTCCAGATGCACCATCGAGGCTTCGTCCACGATGAGCACATCCACATCAAGCGGGTTGGCCGCATGGTGGCGGAACAAACGGGTGTCGGGCCGCGCCCCCAAAAGCGCATGCAAGGTGCGGGCCGGGCCCATGCGCTGGATGAGCTTGTCCAGATCGAGTCCCTCAGCCGTGTCTTCACCCGCCTGCTGCTGGAGCGATTTCAGCGAACCATCGATGGACTGCTTGAGTCGCGCAGCCGCTTTGCCAGTGGGCGCGGCCAGGGCCACGCGCAAGGGGCCAGACCCCTGATGCAAAGCCAGCAGCACCGCCAGCAAGCGTGCCACGGTGTAGGTTTTGCCCGTGCCAGGACCACCCGTGATGACCGACAAATGTGCCCGCAAAGCCATGGCACAGGCGAGCTTTTGCCAATCGGTGGGTGCTTGGCCAAAGAACCGGTCCAGCCATGTACGCGCCAAGGCCTCGGGCACGGGCACCGCGCTTTGGGCCCGTTGCAGCAGGTTTTTGCCTACCCGTTCCTCGTAGGCACGGTATCGGCGCAGGTAAAGCAAAGGTGCCTGTGCCGAGCCGCCCAAGACCAAGGGCTGGCCTTCGTCGGGGGCATCGGCGCGGCGCAAGCAAGCCGCTGGCGCAGCCTGCAAGGCTGCCAGCCAAGCCGCTGCACCTTGTGGCATGTGGGCCCAGAGGGCTTGCAAACCCTGCGGGGCCTGGACAGCATCGGCCGGCCAGCCCAGCAAATCCAGGGGCGTGGTGGCCAATGCCTGCACCGCCAAACAGGTGTGACCGCGCCCTTCCATGTGGGCCAGCACAGCAGCCGCCACCAGCACAGCAGGCGACGCACCCGCATCCAGTCGCTGCAATTGCTCGGCCAAGGCGCTGTCCAGGCGGCGCAACCAACCCAACTCGGCCCAGGCATGCAACCACTGCACCGTGTGCGCAGCGCTCAAGCCCTGCTCGGGCAAGTCATGGAGCCAATCCATTTGTGCAGCCTGCGCCAACAGGGCCGTTGGTGGGGTTTTGTGCAGCTTCATGCCCGCACTCCTTGTGGTGGTGCAGCGTGCCCACCCCAACCCAACATCGCGTCCAGCCCGTCCATCAAGGCCACGGGAGCGGGCAAGCTGCAGCAGCCCCCGGCAGGTCCGTCAATGCCACGCATGAAGAGGTAAACCGCGCCTCCCAGATGTTGCGCCGGATCGTAAGCCGTCCCCAGCCGCGACCGCAACAGGCGGTGCAGGGCCAGCATGTAGAGCGCCGCCTGCACTTCGTAGCGGTGTTGGGCCATGGCCTGTCTCAGGGCCTCGGTGGTGTAGGCCGCATCATCCACGCCCAAATGGTTGGACTTGTAGTCCAGCACCCAGTAGCGCCCCTCGTGTTCGAACACCAGATCGGCGAAGCCCATGAGCATGCCATGCAGTTGCGCATCGGGCAGCTGGGGACGGGCCAGACCGGGCAGCAAATGCTGCTGGCACAAGGCGTCGATTTCTCGCGCATGCAAGCGCTCGGCGGGCAGCCAGAACTCCATCTCGGGCAAGACGGTTGTCAGCGCGTTCAAAGCCACAAGGGGCCCATGCAGGGGTTGCGCCACCACACGCGCCAGCCAGTGCACCACGCCATCGGCCTGCGCCGGGTAGCCAGAGCGCTCGCAGCGCTTGGCCAGGCGTTCGGCAGTGGGTGTGCCCAGCTGCAAGGCAAAGCCATCGGCAGCCAACCACTCCATCTGGTCGTGCAAGAAGTTACCCGCATGGGGGCCACGGGCAAAGCTGTGCCAGGGGGCAGACTGCACCGCCCCTTTCCGAGATAAGGGCGCTTCCAACGCCGCATCCATGGGCAAGGACATGACCACGCCTTCATCTTCCGGTTCGTCGTCGGCCGGGCGCGGGATGGGCTGTGACAAAGCCTGAGAGGACAAGTCCCGCGTCAGCCGGGAAAAACTCGCGATGCCCCAGGACTTGTCAATGCGGGCTGTACAAGTCAACGCTTCGCGCAACTCGTTCAATGGGTTCGTCTGGGTAGGCCGCTGCCAAACGGTGAGCGGCACGTCTTGCGGTGCCACCTCCAGGTGCACCGACAAACACTGCGCTTGCGCATCGGTTTGCAGGGCTTGCAGCTGGGGCAACCAGCCCGCTTCGTCGATGGCTTCACCACCACCCAGCAAATGGCCCGGGGCACTGAGGTGGTTGCGGCATTTTTCGCTGTTGCCCGTTTTGACCGGGCTCCAGGCCACCCACAACGCATGCCGCGCACGGGTGAGCGCCACGTACCACAGACGCAGGTCTTCGCGCAGGCGGTCACGGTCGGCGCCTCGGGCGTCCGCTTTGTCAAAAGCCAGCGTCCAGTGGCGGTCCTCTGGCGTATCGCCCAGCTGCAACACCGCGGCCTTGTGGGCCTCCACCACGCGATGGCTGTGCGCAAAGGGCAAAAACACCACCGGGTACTCCAGGCCCTTGCTGGCGTGGATGGTGATGACCTTGACCAAGTCTTCGTCACTCTCCAGCCGCACGGTTTGCTCTTCGCTGTCGCCTGCACCACCCGCGTTCACTTCGTCAATCTGCTGGGCCAGCCAGCGGATCAGGGCTTGTTCACCATCGATCTGACTGCTCGCCGATTGCAGCAGTTCGGCCAGATGCAGCACATTGGTCAGTCGCCGCTCGCCGTCACTCTGGCCGCGCCAGCGTCCGGCCAGTTGCAGCACATGCAGCGACTGGCGCAACATGGCCAGCACGCCCTGCCCTTGCCAAACCGCGCGCAAATCGCGCAGCTGTTCGGCCCGCTGATCCAGCAATTCGTCCTGCGTGGCCAGCGCATACAACTCATCCAGCGACAGGCCCACGGTGCGTGTGCCCAGGGCTGCGCGCACACGTCGCATGTCGCGCGGCTCGGCCACACCACGCAGCCACAGGCACAGGTCGCGAGCTTCGTCGCTGGCAAACACCGAATCACGGTCTGACAGATAGACAGAGGCCACGCCTCGCATGCGCAAGGCCTCACGCACGGCAGCGGCCTCTTT
>CANHUM010000046.1 GCA_947463845.1 Comamonadaceae bacterium | reverse complement strand
TGTCGTGGGTTGCGGATTTGGGTCGGGCCATGGTGATGTTGGGGCTGGGCTCAGACAGGCCAAACCACGCCGTTGTCGTTCAAGATCGCATCCAGCGGTTCGTCGTGGTCTTCGGGCTCCAGATCGTCCAGAAAGCCGTGGGTGTAACCCAAGCCCACGGTGAAGGGTGTGGGCTGCAAGGTGGCCAAGGTCCGGTCGTAAAAGCCACCGCCATAACCCAGGCGGTAGCCGCCAATGCCGTAGCCCACGCAAGGCACAAACAGCAAGGTGGGCACGATGATTTCGGTGTCTTTGGGCTTGGGGATGCCGTAGGCGTCTTCTTCCATGGGGCAGCCTGGGTACCAGGTGTGAAAGGTCAACGTCTTGTGCTGCTTGTTGACCACCGGCAAGCCAATGCGTCGGCGTTGCGGCTCGCCATGCAACTCACCGTCTTCCTTCCAGCGGTGCAACACAGGCAGCGGGTCAAACTCGCCCTTGATCGGCCAATAGGCACCGATCACGGTGTCCGGGCGGTCAAACAGCCAGATGCGCATGACGCGCTGCAAGGCCTCGGCACGCGCCAGTCGATCGGGCAGGTTCAATCTTTCTTCAATCAAGGCCTTGCGCATGGCCTTTTTGGCTTGAGCTTTGTCCATAATCTACCCATGAAATTCACACTGATTTTGACACTGCTGGCCAGCCTGGTCACGACCGGCCTGCTGAGCTTGCCCGCGCAGGCTAAAAACCAGGGTGATGAGCTTGTGTTGGAGATGCACAGGGCCTACGCCAGAAATGATGCCAAACGCCTGTCCGCCCTGCTGCCTCAATTGCGCGGACACGTGCTGGAGCCTCTGGCCGCCTACTGGGAAATACGGGTGCGACTGGACACCGCCTCCGATGCCCAAATTCGCAGCTTTCTGAACACCTATGCTGGCAGTTACTACGAAGACCGCCTGCGCAACGACTGGTTGCAACAACTGGGCAAACGCCGACAGTGGGCCACCTTTACCGCCGAATACCCGCTGTACCGCATGCGCGATGACCGCGAAGTGCGCTGCTACGCCCTGGCCACAGAAGCCATGAACAGCAAGGCCGATGTGACCGAAGAGGCCAAACGCATTTGGTATTCACTGCGCGAAGTGGACGATGGCTGCACCTATGTGGCCGAACATCTGCATTCTGGCCGTCAAATCAACGCACTGGACATCTGGCGCAAAGCCCGTATCGCCATGGACGCCAACCGGCCTCGCGCAGCCCAGGCGGCTGTTGAGATCGAAGCGCCTCGGGCCAGCGCCCAAATTGAAAAAATCCACGCGGATCCAGGCGGGTATCTGGACAAACGCATCCTGGCCATCACGCGCAACCAGAAAGAGCTGGCCGTGCTGGCCTTGATCCGCCTGGCCGCCAGCCAGCCCGACAAAGCCGCCCAGCTGCTGCAACAACAATGGGGCCGGCAACTGAGCAGCGAAGAGCGCAACTGGACTTGGGCCGTGATCGGCAAACAAGCCGCACAAAAACTTCAGGACAACGCCAGCAGCTACTTTGCCAAGGTGCAAAAGACCAGTGATTTGAACGACGACTTGCTCACCTGGAAAGTGCGTGCCGCGCTGCGACAGGGCCAATGGCAGCAGGTGTTGTCGGCCACCCAGTCGATGAGCGCTGGCGCACGCAACGACCCGGCTTGGACCTATTGGCGAGCCCGCGCCTTGTTGGCCACGTCCCCCACGCAAGCCCAACACCACGAAGCCCAAACCCTGTTGACCCAAATCGCCAGTGTTCGGGGGTTCTACGAGCAGCTGGCACTGGAGGAACTGGGTCAGACCATCATGACGCCCGAGCGTCCTGAGCCTCTGACGCCTCAGGAAAAAGCCTCTGCCCTGAACCACTCCGGTTTGCAGCGTGCCCTGCACGCCATCGCTCTGGGCTTGCGGGCCGAGGGCAACCGAGAGTGGAACTACAGCACCAACCTGCACACGCCGGGTGGCATGAACGACCGGGAACTGCTGGCCGCCGCTGACCTGGCCTGCCAACGCCAGGTGTGGGACCGCTGCATCAACACCAGCGAGCGCACCAAAGAAGTCTTTGACCATGAACAACGCTTTCCCATGCCCCTGCGCGAGATCGTGGTGCGCCGCTCCAGCGACATCCGGCTGGACCCGGCGTATGTGTACGGCCTGATCCGCCAGGAAAGTCGCTTCATGACGGATGCCCGCTCGCACGTGGGGGCCTCGGGTCTGATGCAAGTCATGCCCGCCACCGCCAAATGGACGGCCCAAAAAATCGGTTTGACCAGCTTCACACCCCAACAAATCAACGACCGCGAAACCAATGTCACGATTGGCACCGCTTATCTGAAACTGGTGCTGGATGACTTTGAGGGCTCGATGCCCATGGCCACGGCCGCCTACAACGCAGGGCCTAGCCGCCCGCGCAGCTGGCGCAACGGTCCTACGCTTGAAGCGGCCATCTGGGCAGAAAACATCCCATTTCAGGAAACCCGCGATTACGTCAAAAAAGTGCTGGCCAACACCACAAACTACGCAGCCATCCTGACGCGTCAGCCCCAATCACTCAAGGCTCGCCTGGGCGCTGTGGGGCCACGCAACAGTACAGTGGTCTCCGCGAACAAGGATTTGCCCTGAGCCTGTTCAGGCGACTGGCCCCAGCAACGCGTCCAAATTGGCCCGGATTTTTTCTTCGATCTTGCCGCTGTAAGCGCCCAACAAAAACCCCAGCTTCAACTGCAGGTCAAAGCGGGTGTCGGTCACCCTGAGCTCCCCACTCACACCGCTGCGTTCAAAGCGCATGCGGTCTTCGTCCTGGCCAGTCTCAGACTCGCACGTCATGCCCCACTCCTGCTCGGCCTGTTCGCGCCAGCGTTCGGCCACGGCGCGAGCGCCCGCGAGGCCCAGCGTGTGTTCACGTTCAATTTTCAGTTCAGGCATGTTCCACTTTCTGGGTTGAATCCACCGTGATGCCAGTCTCCAGCGCCACTTCCACCAGGCAGTCGTAAAACACGGGCGCGCGGCCCAAATCGGTCAGATGCTGGCTGGTCAGCTCGTTCACATTGGTCCCGTTCAGGCCCAGCTTGCGCCACCAGATACCCAGGCCATTGACCACGCCGGGCCGCGCACGTTGACCCACCCGCGCCTTGCAGTGGTAAGTACCCCGGTCGTTGAACACACGCACCACAGCGCCGTCCTCAATGCCACGCTGGGCCGCATCCTCGGGGTGCATCTCCAGCACCGGCTCTGCCTCGATGTCGCGCAGGCTTTGCACGTTGACGAAGGTCGAATTGAGGAAGTTGCGCGCTGGCGGGGAGATCATGGCCAGCGGATAGCGGCCACCGGGCACGGCCTGCTCGTAATTGGGCAGGTGGTCGGGCAGGCCGTCCAGTCCCTGATCGGCCAGGCGTTGGCTGAAAAATTCGCAGCGGCCTGAAGGCGTGGGAAAGCCGCCTTGCGCAAACGGCGCATCGGGCACGGGCAAAGAAGCAAAGCCGTGTGCGAGCAGCTGCTCAAAGTCTTGCGCATCGCCAATGGCGCTGCGGCACAGGCTTTCATCGGTCTCGGCGAAACATGGGTCGTCAAAACCCATGCGGGCGGCCAGCGCCCTGAAGATGTCGGTGTTGGTGCGCGCTCCCCCAACGGGCGCAATCGCCGGACGATTCAACAGCACGTCAGTGTGACCATAGCTGGTATGAATATCCCAATGCTCCAGCTGCGTGGTGGCGGGCAAGATGAAGTCGGCATAGTCAGCGGTGTCGGTCTGGAAATGCTCCAGCACGACCGTGAACAGGTCTTCGCGGCCAAAGCCCCGCACCACCTTGCCCGACTCGGGGGCTACAGCCACCGGGTTGCTGTTGTAGACGATCAAGGCTTGAATTTGTGGTCCGAATGCGGGCGATGCCGGGCGCAGCAAATCGTCGCCAATGGTGCTCATGTTGATGGTGCGCGGACGCCGCTCACCCAACAAGTCGGGCCGCTGCAAAGCCGCACGCCGCACCGGGAAATGCCCCGAACTGCTCAGCAACACCCCGCCTGCACGGTGCCGCCAAGCCCCGGTGAGCGCAGGCAAACACGCGATCGCCCGAACCGCATTGCCGCCCCCGCGCACGCGCTGCATGCCGTAGTTCAATCGAATGGCCGCTGGCTGGGTTGTGCCCCAGTCACGGGCCAGACGGCGAATCTGATCGACCGGCACACCGCACACGTCGGCCGCCCGCTCGGGCGACCACTGCAAGGCGCGCGCCTTCAAAGCGTCCCAGCCCAAGGTGTAGCGGTGGATGTAGTCAGCGTCAAGCCAGTCATGGACGATCAATTCGTGCATCAGGGCCAGCGCCAGCGCGGCATCGGTGCCAGGGCGCAGGGCAATGTGTTCGTGGCATTTTTCAGCCGTTTCGCTGCGCCGGGGGTCGATGCACACCAGTCTGGCCCCATGGCGTTTAGCCTCTTGGGCAATGCGCCAGAAGTGCAGGTTGCTGCCAATCGAGTTGCTGCCCCAAATGATGATCAGCTTGGATTCGGCAAAAAATTCGACCTTCATGCCCACTTTGTTCCCCAGGGTCTGGGTCAGGGCTTCAGCCCCGGCCGAGGCGCAAATCGTGCGGTCCAGCAACGATGCACCCAGCTGGTGGAAAAAGCGTGCCGCAATCGACTCGCTTTGCACCAGGCCCATGGTGCCGGCGTAGCTGTAAGGCAGCACCGCCTGCGGGTCGCGTGCGGCAATGGTTTTCAATCGGGCGGCGATCGCATCCAGCGCTTCGTCCCAACCCACCGGTTCAAACTGGCCCGAGCCCTTGGGCCCCACACGGCGCAAGGGCTGAAGTACGCGTTCGGGGTGGTAGGTGCGCTCGGCATAACGCGAGACCTTGGTGCACAGCACACCATCGGTGGGCGCGTGCGACGGATTGCCCTGTACCTTGATCGCGCGGCCGTTTTCCACGGTGGTCAGCAAGGCGCAGGTGTCGGGGCAGTCATGCGGGCAAGCCCCGCGAACGGTCAGCGAATCTACAGGTTCCAAGGCGAGGACTTTCAAATCAGTGTCTTGCGTGGATGGGTGGTTCCATTGTGGCCGATGTACACCGCACCGCAAATCGGATGCATGTCCCTCAGGTGCGGGTGGTGTTGGCAAAATGGGCCGAGTATCGCTAGACTGAACCCCATGAAACTCATTGACACCATCCTCACCGATGCGGCCAGCATTGCCGCCATACGCAAAGACATCCACGCCCACCCCGAGCTGTGCTTCCAAGAAGTGCGCACGGCCGATGTGGTGGCCAAGCAGCTGACCGACTGGGGCATCCCCATCCACCGGGGCATGGGCACGACTGGCGTGGTGGGCATCGTCCATGGCCGCGATGGCGGTGCATGCGGACGCGGGATTGGTTTGCGCGCTGACATCGACGCCCTGCCCATGCAAGAGTTCAACACCTTCGCCCATGCCAGCAGCTACCCGGGCAAGATGCACGCCTGCGGCCACGATGGCCACACGGCCATGCTGTTGGCCGCGGCCAAGCACTTGGCCAAACACCGTGACTTTGACGGCACGGTGTACCTGATCTTCCAGCCCGCCGAGGAAGGTGGCGGTGGCGCCCGCGAGATGATCAAGGACGGGCTGTTTGACAAATTCCCCATGCAAGCCGTGTTCGGCATGCACAACTGGCCCGGCGCGGCAGTCGGCACCTTTGCTGTCAGCCCCGGTCCGGTCATGGCGTCCAGCAACGAGTTCAAGATCATCATCCGGGGCAAGGGCAGTCATGCCGCGCTGCCGCACAACGGCGTCGACCCTGTGCCCATCGCTTGCCAGATGGTGCAGGGCTTTCAAACCATCATCACCCGCAACAAAAAGCCGGTGGATGCGGGCGTGATTTCGGTCACCATGATCCATGCGGGCGAAGCCACCAACGTGGTGCCCGACTCGTGCGAACTTCAGGGCACAGTGCGCACCTTCAGCATCGAGGTGCTGGACCTGATCGAGTCGCGCATGAAGCAGGTGGCCGAATCGATCTGCGCCGCGTTTGACGCCACATGCGAGTTCGAGTTCGAGCGCAATTACCCGCCCACGATCAACAGCGCAGCCGAAGCGGACTTCGCGCGACAAGTCATGGCGGGCATCGTGGGCGCTGAGCATGTCATGCCTCAGGAACCCACCATGGGTGCAGAAGACTTCTCGTACATGCTGCAAGCCAAGCCGGGCGCTTATGTGTTCATCAGCAACGGTGACGGCGCGCACCGGGAAATGGGCCACGGTGGCGGCCCCTGCACACTGCACAACCCGAGTTACGACTTCAACGACGACCTGATTCCGTTGGGCGGCACGTATTGGGTGGAATTGGCGACGCAGTGGCTGAAGAAAGCCAAGGCATGAGTGCACCGCGCATTCTGGTTCTAGGGGGCAGCGGGTTTGTCGGTCGACAGGTTTGTGAACAACTCGCCCGCTTGGGTTGGCACATCACGGTGCCCACACGCCGCACTGTGAATGCGGCCAAGGTGCAAAGCCTACCCGGTCTGACGGTGATCGAAGCCTCGGTGCACAGCGAGGCGGATCTGGCCCGGCTGATGCCAGGTCACGACGCAGTGGTGAATCTGGTGGCGGTGCTGCATGGCAGCGAAACCCGCTTTGAGCAGGTACACGTGGAGTTGCCGGCCAAGATTGTTCGTGCCATGCAGCACGCTGGCGTGCAACGTTTGGTGCATGTCAGCGCGTTGGGTGCCGATCTGCAAGGCCCATCGATGTACCAGCGCAGCAAGGCACGCGGTGAAGCGGTTTTGCGAAGTGCCAACTTGCAACTGACGGTGCTGCGCCCCAGCGTGATCTTTGGTGCCGAAGACAAGTTCCTCAACCTGTTTGCCGACTTACAAGGCATCGCGCCTGTCATGCCCTTGGCGGGCAGTGGCACACGCTTTCAGCCTGTCTGGGTCGGTGATGTGGCGCGCGCTGTGGTCACCTGCTTGCAAAAACCGGACACCATCGGACAAACCTATGAATTGTGCGGACCGCAGGTGTTGACCTTGGGGCAACTGGTCAATCGGGCGGGTCAGTGGGCCGGCGTGAACCAGGGTCGCGGGCGTCCAGTCATCGGTTTGCCCATGTGGGTGGGCTGGTTGCAAGCTGCGGCCATGGAGTTGGCCCCAGGTGAACCTTTGATGAGTCGGGACAACCTGGCGTCGATGAAGGTGGACAACGTGGCGACGGGTCAGCTGCCAGGTCTTGCGGCCTTGGGCATCACGGCCGCGTCTGTCGCAGGCGTGGCACCGACTTATTTGGGGCACCGAGGCCCGCGCAGCAGACTGAACAGCTGGCGATCGGGCGCGGGGCGCTGATTTCCGAGAGAGCCCATGATCCAGCTTTACATCGCCAACAAAAATTATTCGTCATGGTCGATGCGCCCGTGGGTGATGTTGCGCCAAGCGGGCATCGACTTTGAAGAGGTCTATGTCCGCTTTGACAGCTTCGCACCCGACTCACAATTCAAGGCGGCACTGCAGGGCGTCAACCCGGTGGGCAAAGTACCCGTGCTGGTGCACGATGGCCTGGCCGTGTGGGACACCTTGGCGATTGCGGAATACGTGGCCGAGCTGTCCCCGGAAAAACAGCTCTGGCCACAAGACCGTTTGGCCCGTGCGCGTGCCCGCAGCATTTGTGCCGAAATGCACAGCGGCTTTGTGGGACTGCGCAGTGCCTGCCCGATGAACATCGAAGCACACCTGCCCGAGGTGGGTGCATTGGCATTGCGCGACAAGCCTGCCGTGCGCGCCGATCTGCAACGCATCGTGTCCATGTGGTCCAACTTGCTGGCCGAGCACGGTGGCCCCATGCTGTTTCGTCACTTCACCATCGCCGACGCTTTCTTTGCGCCGGTGATCATGCGCCTCAAAACCTACGCCCTGCCCGTGCCCACCCAGGTGGCGACCTACATGGACCGTGTGTGCGCCCTGCCCGGCGTGAAGGCCTGGATCGACGAGGCGTTGGCCGAGCAGGACTTCATCGACTTTGAAGAGCCTTTTCGGCTCCATCGCTGAAGGCTGGCATGGGTGTTTTTGTCGTCGGCGGTGCAGTGCGCGATGCCTTGATGGGCCTGTCCGTGAGCGACCGCGATTGGGTGGTGGTGGGCAGCACACCCGAAACCATGACCGCGCAGGGCTATGCGCCCGTGGGCAAGGACTTTCCGGTTTTCTTGCACCCCCAAACCCGTGAGGAATATGCCCTGGCCCGCACCGAACGCAAGACAGCGCGGGGCTACAAGGGCTTTGCAGTGCAGGCCGCACCCGACGTCACACTCGAAGAAGACCTGGCCCGGCGAGACCTCACGGTCAATGCCATGGCAGTCCCCGAGGCGCTGGCGCATGAGCCGCACAGCGCATGGACAGGTCACATCATCGACCCCTACGGTGGCCAGCGTGACCTGCAAGCCAAGGTGCTGCGCCACGTGACCGGCGCCTTTGCCGAAGACCCGGTGCGCATCCTGCGGCTGGCGCGCTTTGCGGCCCGCTTTGCCGACTTCAGCGTGGCCGAAGAAACGATGGCGCTGATGCGCCAGATGGTCGAAGACGGCGAAGTGGACCACTTGGTGCCCGAGCGCGTTTGGCAAGAGCTGGCGCGTGGGCTGATGAGCAGCCAACCCTCACGCATGTTCGAAGTGTTGCGCGCCTGTGGCGCCCTGAAGGTGCTGCTGCCTGAACTGGATCGCTTGTGGGGCGTGCCCCAAAGGCCCGAGTACCACCCCGAGATCGACACGGGCGTGCACATGATGCTGGTGATGGACATGGCGGCCCGCCTGAACATGCCGCTGGCTGTGCGCGTGGCTTGCCTGATGCACGACCTGGGCAAAGGCACCACGGCTGCCGATGTGCTGCCGCGCCACATTGGCCACGAAGGCCGCAGCGTCAAGCTCTTGCAAAAAGTCTGCGAACGCCTGCGCGTGCCGACCGACTGCAAGGAACTGGCCGAAGTGGTGGCGCGCGAACACGGCAACATCCACCGCAGCGCCGAGTTGGGGCCAGAGGCCCTGATGCGCCTGCTTGAGCGCTGCGATGCGATTCGTCAGGCCGAGCGCTTTGTGTTCGTGCTGCAAGCCTGCGAATGCGATGCACGGGGTCGGTTGGGGATGGGCGATGCAGCTTACCCACAAGCCGAACGTTTGCTGAAAGCCC
>CANHUM010000045.1 GCA_947463845.1 Comamonadaceae bacterium | reverse complement strand
GGCGCAACGTCTGTACAGGTCCTTCCTAAGCCACAGTCGCATCCGCCAATCGGTTCAGCCGTGTCGCGGAAGGTAACACTCAACCAACTAATGTTTCCCAGAGGGAAACGGAGGTCAGCGAAACATGAGCGAGACTAATTCCGTCTACGCTGCCTATCAAGGCAACACCTACCTGTTCGGCGGCAACGCACCGTACGTCGAAGAGATGTACGAAAACTACCTGGCCAATCCCGGAAGCGTGCCTGACTCTTGGCGTGAGTATTTCGACGCCCTCCAGCACGTCCCTGCAGTCGATGGCACCAACGCCAAAGACGTCCCCCATCTGCCTGTCATCAACGCCTTTGCAGAGCGCGCCAAATCCGGTGGCACCAAAGTCGTCATGGCCAGCGCCGATGTTGAAATGGGCCGCAAGCGCACGGCCGTGCAGCAGTTGATCGCCGCCTATCGCAACGTGGGTCAACGTTGGGCAGATCTGGATCCCTTAAAGCGCACCGAGCGTCCCAATATCCCTGATCTCGATCCCGCTTTTTTCGGCTTCACCGACGCCGATCAGGAAACCGTGTTCGACACCAGCAACACCTTTTTCGGCAAAAACAACATGTCCTTGCGCGAGCTGCTCAATGCACTGCGTGAGACCTATTGCGGCACGATCGGTGCCGAGTACATGTACACCACCGAGCAGGCGGAAAAGCGCTGGTGGCAGCAAAAGCTGGAAAGCATTCGCAGCAAACCCAATTTCACAGCCGAAAAGAAAAAGCAGATCCTCGACCGCCTGACGGCCGCCGAAGGCCTCGAGCGTTACCTGCACACCAAATATGTGGGCCAAAAGCGCTTCTCGCTCGAAGGTGGAGAGAGCTTTATCGCTGCCATGGATGAGTTGATCCAGTCTGCTGGCGCACAAGGCGTTCAGGAGGTGGTGATCGGTATGGCCCATCGGGGTCGATTGAACGTGTTGGTCAACACCATGGGCAAGCGCCCAGCGGATTTGTTTGCCGAGTTTGACCACACTGCCCCGGAAGATCTGCCGGCCGGTGACGTGAAGTACCACCAAGGCTTCAGCTCGGACGTGAGCACGGCGGGTGGCCCGGTGCATTTGTCGCTGGCTTTCAATCCCTCACACCTGGAAATCGTGAACCCTGTGGTCGAAGGCTCGGTCCGTGCCCGTATGGACCGCCGTGATGACCCGCTGGGCAAGCAAGTGCTGCCTGTGCTGGTGCATGGCGACGCCGCTTTTGGTGGTCAAGGTGTGAACCAGGAGACCTTTGCTTTGGCGCAAACCCGTGGTTACTCCACGGGTGGTACGGTGCACATCATCATCAACAACCAGATTGGCTTTACCACATCGGACCCGCGCGACATGCGTTCAAGCGTGTTTTGCACCGACATTGTCAAAATGGTCGAGGCCCCGGTACTCCACGTCAACGGTGACGATCCCGAAGCGGTGGTGATGGCCACACAGTTGGCCCTCGAATACCGCATGACCTTCCGCAAGGACGTGGTGCTGGACGTGGTGTGCTTCCGCAAACTGGGCCACAACGAGCAGGACACCCCGGCGCTGACGCAGCCGCTGATGTACAAAAAGATTGCCGCCCATCCGGGGACGCGCAAACTGTTTGCTGACAAATTGGCAGCGCAAGGTTTGGGCGAGAACCTCGGCGACGAGATGGCCAAAGCCTATCGCGCCGCACTGGATGCCGGCAAGAACACGACCGACCCTGTGTTGACCAACTTCAAGACCAAGTTCACCGTGGATTGGTCACCCTTTTTGGGCAAGAAGTGGACCGATGCCGGCGACACCGCCATCCCGTTGGCCGAATGGAAGCGTCTGGCTGAAAGAATCTCGACCATCCCTGAATCGGTAACCCCTCACCAATTGGTCAAAAAGGTCTACGACGACCGTGCAGCCATGGGCCGCGGCGAGATGGCCGTCGACTGGGGCATGGGCGAGCACATGGCCTTTGCCTCGCTCGTGGCCAGTGGTTATCCCGTGCGCCTGTCGGGTGAAGATTGCGGTCGTGGCACCTTCACGCACCGCCATGCCGTGATTCACGATCAAAAGCGTGAAAAGTGGGATACCGGCACTTATGTAGCCTTGCAAAATGTGTCTGACAAGCAGGCACCCTTCGTGGTGATCGATTCGATCCTGTCCGAAGAGGCTGTTTTGGCCTACGAATACGGTTATGCATCCAACGACCCCAATACCTTGGTGGTTTGGGAAGCCCAGTTTGGCGATTTCGCCAACGGCGCCCAAGTGGTGATTGATCAGTTCATTGCCTCCGGAGAGGTGAAATGGGGCCGCGTCAACGGCATCACCTTGATGTTGCCGCATGGCTACGAGGGGCAGGGACCAGAGCACAGTTCAGCCCGCGTTGAGCGTTTCATGCAGCTGGCGGCTGACACCAACATGCAACTTGTTCAGCCCACAACAGCCAGCCAAATTTTCCATGTGCTGCGTCGTCAGATGGTCCGCAACTTGCGCAAGCCTTTGGTCATCTTCACGCCCAAGTCGCTGTTGCGCAACAAGGACGCGACATCGCCAGTGTCCGAGTTCACGCATGGCAGTTTCCAGACCGTGATTCCTGAGAACAAACCGCTCAAGGCCGACAAGGTCAAGCGCGTGGTGGCTTGCTCGGGCAAGGTTTACTACGACCTGGTCAAAAAGCGTGAAGAAAAGGGTGCTGACGACGTGGCCATCATCCGTGTCGAACAGCTCTATCCCTTCCCGCACAAGGCCTTTGCGGCCGAACTGAAAAAGTATCCCAATGCCACCGACATCGTGTGGTGCCAGGATGAGCCGCAAAACCAGGGTGCCTGGTTCTTCATCCAGCACAACATTCACGAGAACATGCTGGACGGACAAAAGCTCGGTTATGCCGGTCGCGCGGCCTCGGCCTCGCCAGCCGTGGGTTACTCGCACCTGCACCAGGACCAGCAAAAGGCGCTGATTGAGGCGGCATTTGCCAAACTCAAGGGCTTCGTGCTGACCAAGTGATGTGGCTTCTGGCACTGAGTGTTCAGTGCCGGGCTCTTGACCCAAATCTTCAAGTACACCTTTCTACCTTACAACGCACAACGGAAAAATCATGGCAATCGTAGAAGTCAAAGTTCCCCAACTGTCCGAGTCCGTGGCTGAGGCCACCATGCTGCAGTGGAAAAAGAAAGTCGGCGACACCGTGGCCGCCGACGAAATTCTGATCGAGATCGAAACCGACAAGGTGGTGCTCGAAGTGCCCGCGCCCGCCGCTGGCGTGCTGTCTGAAATCATCCAAGCCGATGGCACCACTGTGGCTGCCGAGCAGCTGATCGCCCGCATCGATACCGATGGCAAAGTGGCCGCCGCGGCCGCAACTGCCGCGGCTCCTGCTGCCGTTGCGGCAGCACCTGTGGCCGCTGCGTCCACCCCCGCTGCCACAGGTGGCAGCATGTCCGGCGTGGCCATGCCCGCAGCCGCCAAGCTCATGGCCGACAACAGTCTGGCTGCGGGTTCTGTCGCGGGCTCCGGCAAAGACGGTCGCGTGACCAAAGGCGATGTGCTGGCTGCTGTGGCCGGTGGCGTCAAGTCCACCGCGGCCGTCATCCCCACCGGCGTGCCCACCAAGGCTTTGCCACAAGTGGCTGCACCCGCCGTCAACTTGGGCGACCGCCCTGAACAGCGCGTGCCGATGACGCGTTTGCGTGCCCGTGTGGCCGAGCGTTTGCTCCAATCGCAATCGACCAATGCCATCCTGACCACCTTCAACGAAATCAACATGGCCCCGGTCATGGACATGCGCAAGCGCATGCAAGAGCGTTTCGAGAAGGAACACGGCGTCAAGCTCGGATTCATGAGCTTCTTTGTCAAAGCTGCGGTGCACGCCCTGAAGAAATTCCCGGTGCTCAATGCCTCGGTGGATGGCAACGACATCGTTTACCACGGCTATTTCGACATCGGTATCGCTGTGGGCTCGCCACGTGGTCTGGTGGTGCCCATCCTGCGCAATGCCGATCAGATGAGTTTCGCAGACATCGAGAAGAAAATTGCTGAATTCGGCCAGAAGGCCAAAGACGGCAAGTTGGGCATCGAAGAGATGACCGGCGGTACCTTCTCAATTTCCAATGGCGGCACCTTTGGCTCGATGATGTCTACACCCATCATCAACCCGCCCCAGTCGGCCATCCTGGGTGTACACGCAACCAAAGACCGTGCCATGGTTGAAAACGGTCAGGTGGTGGTTCGCCCCATGAACTATTTCGCCATGTCCTATGACCACCGCATCATCGACGGCCGCGAGGCCGTGTTGGGCTTGGTTGCCATGAAGGAAGCGCTGGAAGATCCAGCTCGCCTGTTGTTCGACATCTGATCTGCGGAGCACTTTCATGAGCAAATCTTTTGACGTCGTCGTCATCGGCGGTGGTCCTGGTGGCTACATAGCGGCCATCCGTGCTGCCCAACTCGGTTTTCAGGTCGCGTGCATCGACGAGTGGAGCAATGCAGCCGGTGGTCCAGCCCCTGGCGGCACTTGTACCAACGTGGGCTGTATCCCGTCCAAGGCCTTGTTGCAATCGTCTGAACACTTCGAACATGCCAATAAGCACTTCGAAGAACACGGCATCAGCGTCAAAGACGTGAAGATGGACGTGACCAAGATGATCGCCCGCAAAGACACGGTCGTGAAGCAAAACAACGATGGCATCTTGTACCTGTTCAAAAAGAACAAGGTCACCTTCGTCCACGGCCGTGGCAGCTTCGCTGGCAAGGCCGATGGTGGCTATACGATCAACGTGAGCGGCAAAACGGCAGAGTCGATGACCGCGAAACAGGTGATCATCGCCACGGGCTCCAATGCACGTGCTTTGCCTGGCGTGCCGTTTGACGAAGTCAACGTCTTGTCCAACGACGGTGCCTTGCGCGTCGGTGCTGTGCCCAAGAAACTGGCCGTCATTGGCTCTGGTGTCATTGGCTTGGAAATGGGTTCGGTCTGGCGCCGTTTGGGTGCCGACGTGACTATTCTCGAGGGTCTGCCCACATTCTTGGGTGCGGTGGACGAGCAAATCGCCAAAGAAGCCAAAAAGGCTTTCGACAAGCAAGGTCTGAAGATCGAACTGGGCGTGAAGGTCGGCGAGATCGTCAACAGCAAGAAGGGCGTGGTTGTCAATTACACCAACGCCAAGGGGGAAGCCATCAAACTCGACGCCGACAAGCTGATCGTCTCGATCGGTCGCGTGCCCAACACACTCGGTTTGAACACCGAAGTCGTGGGTTTGCAGCTCGACGAGCGCGGCGCGATTGTGGTGGACGGCGACTGTAAAACCAACCTGCCCGATGTCTGGGCTGTGGGTGACGTGGTGCGCGGCCCCATGCTGGCGCACAAAGCCGAAGAAGAGGGCGTGGCTGTGGCCGAGCGCATCGCGGGTCAACATGGTCACGTCAACTTCAACACCATCCCCTGGGTCATTTACACCAGCCCCGAAATCGCTTGGGTTGGTCGCACGGAGCAACAGCTCAAGGCCGATGGCGTGGCGTACAAAGCCGGTTCGTTCCCGTTCTTGGCGAACGGCCGCGCCCGCGCCTTGGGCGACACCACCGGCATGGTGAAGATGCTGGCCGATGCCACCACCGACGAAATCTTGGGCGTGCACATCGTGGGGCCACAAGCCTCCGAGCTGATCGCCGAAGCTGTTGTGGCCATGGAATTTAAGGCTTCTTCGGAAGACATTGCCCGCATCTGCCATGCACACCCCAGCTTGAGCGAAGCCACCAAAGAGGCGGCGCTGGCAGTGGACAAGCGCACCTTGAACTTCTGAGCCCTTTGCTCATTTCAAACTTCAGTTTGAGGTGAGTTGGGTTAAAGTTCGATCATCCTGAAACCCGGGCAAAACCCGGGTTTTGTCATTTGAATTGAAAAGCCCACCACCCATGTCCGTTCGTGATGTTTACGAAGCCGAATTGAAGAAACGCGCTTATCAAAGCGATCCTGCTCAGCTCCGGGCGATTGAAGCATTGGAGCGCTGTGCTGCGGAATGGTCGGCCTACAAATCCAGACGTTCGGGTCTCTTGGGTAAATTTCTTTCGCGTCCAGAAATCCCCAAAGGCGTTTACATGTTTGGCGGGGTGGGGCGCGGCAAGAGTTTTTTGATGGACTGTTTTTTTGCAGCTGTGCCCATCGAACGCAAGACCCGCCTTCACTTTCACGAGTTCATGCGCGAAGTGCATCGTGAACTCGCCGCCATTCAGGGCACAGTGAACCCGTTGGATGAGTTGGGTAAACGCATGGCCAAGCGTTACCAGCTGATTTGTTTCGATGAATTCCACGTAGCGGACATCACGGATGCCATGATTTTGCACCGTTTGTTGGTGGCTTTGTTTGACAACGGGGTTGGGTTTGTCACGACCTCCAACTTTGAACCCAATGGTTTGTATCCTGATGGCCTGCACAGAGACCGTATCTTGCCGGCCATTGCTTTGCTCAACGAGCGCATGCAAGTGCTGAATGTGGACAATGGCACTGACTACCGTCGTCGAACTCTGGAAATGGTCAAGCTCTACCATTCTCCTTTGGGTGATCAGGCAGACGCAGAGATGAATGATGCTTTCAATCGCCTGTCCACAGGACCCGATGAAGATCCCTTGTTGCGCATTGAGTCGCGGGACATTGCGGCCAAACGCCGTTCAGGCGGAGTGATCTGGTTTGATTTCAAGGCGATCTGCGGTGGGCCGCGTTCGCAAAACGATTACCTTGAAATTGCGACGCAATACCATACGGTGTTGCTGAGTCATGTGCCGCAGATGCCTGTCAGCATGGCGTCTGAAGCGCGTCGTTTCACATGGCTCATTGATGTACTGTATGACCGCCGGGTCAAGCTCATCATGTCGGCCGCCGTACCTCCTGAGCAGCTTTACATCTCGGGACCCATGTCGCATGAGTTTCCTCGGACGATCTCGCGACTGCACGAAATGCAGTCGAGTGAATTTCTGTCGCTGGAACACCGAACAGTGGACACGCACATCACATGAAGCGCAGATGGCTTGGCTGGATGGGCGGACACTGCATCATGCTTGGCATGGTGCTGCCTTTGTTGGCACACAGCACCGATTCATTGTCTTTGAAGAGTCCTTCAACAACAGAGTCAACATGGGAGGGAGCGGTCCCCGAGGTCATTGCGCAGCAAAGGCAGGTCTTGGCCATGAAGCGCGAGGAAATCTTGACAGCGTATGACAGGCAACAAGCCTTTTGTTGGCAAAAATTTGCGGTCAATCATTGTTTGATTGAAGCACGCAAAATTCGCAGACAAGCTCTGGATCCCTTGGCAAAGCAGGAATTGGTGTTGAACGCTCAGGAGCGAGAGTGGAGAAACCGGCAGCGTGAGATCCGTCTTGAGGGCAAGCAGCCCGATGGACGTGGCAGTCCATGATGACCACCATGTTTCCAGATTCGTCCACCGCCGCAGCATTGGACTTGCATTCGCCCCAACGTCAGTTGATTGAGTTGAGAATTTTGCATGCTGATCTGGATGCGTTGATTGACCATGCTGTTTCAACAACGGCGCTTCAAGACGAGTTGAGCTTGCGGCGCATCAAAAAAAGGCGATTGGCACTGCGCGATCAAATGGTTTTGCTTCAGTCACGATTGGCGCCCAAGGAGCCTGCTTGAATTGGCTTGACCAGCGAACTGTCGACGCTTTATCGGGTGCGGGGACACTCGCTAGGGCCTTGCCTGGCTTTCAACCTCGACAGGGGCAAATTGATATGGCCACAGCGGTCAGTCGGACATTACAAGCCGGCGGGCAATTGGTGGTGGAAGCCGGTACGGGCACAGGCAAAACCTACGCGTATCTGGTTCCGGTGCTGCTCAGCGGCCATCGGGCGCTCGTGTCCACTGCGACCAAGGCTCTTCAAGACCAGCTGTTCACCCGAGATATTCCAAGGCTGGTGGAAGCTTTGGGCCTCCCCATCCGCGTCGCGTTGCTCAAGGGACGCTCCAATTACCTGTGTTTGCATCGGATGGAGCAGGCACGACCCAGTCCTGAATCAGCGCAGCCTGGAGCGCAACAAGCCTTGGCGAAAATTGAGAATTGGTCTCAGTCCACCCGCCGCGGGGACATGGCTGAATTGACGGGTCTTGACGAGCGATCGTCCTTGTGGTCACTGGTCACTTCGACCCGAGACAACTGTTTGGGTTCCAACTGTCCTCGTTACCGTGCCTGTCATGTGAATCTGGCCCGAAAAGAGGCGATGGCGGCTGATGTGGTGGTGATCAATCACCATTTGTTTTTTGCAGATATGGCGGTTCGTGAGTCGGGTGTTGCGGAGCTCTTGCCCACAGTGCGTGTGACGGTGTTTGACGAAGCTCACCAACTCAATGAAATTGGCGTGAACTTTTTGGGTGAGCAACTGTCCACCGTCCATTTGCACGAGTTGGTGCGAGATACATTGGCCACCGGCTTGCAGCTGGCACGTGGGCTGGTCGACTGGCAGTCTTTGACTGCGCAGCTTGAAAAAGCTGCTCGCGATTGGCGATTGGCTGCTGGTCACCACAGGGGTTCGGTGTCTTTGCGCTGGAATGGTCCGTGTCCGGAGGGGGTTGACCCGGATCAATGGATGGGGGCTTTGGGGCGGGTGACGGAGGCTCTGAAGGACATGAAGACGGGGCTGGAAACGGTCAGCGAATTGGCACCAGATTTTGTTCGCCTGGTTGATCGCTCCCGTGATTTGGTTCAGCGCGCAATCCTGTTTGCAGATTCACCCAAACCTGATGGTGTGCGCTGGGCCGAAGTCACTGCACAGCTGCGCGTCATGGAGTCGCCTCTGGACATCGCACAGGCTTTTTCTGGTTTGATGAGCCCCCGTTCTTCTCATTCGTCAGACCCGAAGTCATTGGATGTTGTCCAAGCTGATCAGGGCGTGGGCCATCGTGCTTGGATATTCACTTCGGCCACTTTGGGCGATGAGCCCACTTTACGCTGGTTTACCGCGCCCTGTGGGCTGAGCGCGGCAGAGGTCATGCAGGTTGGCAGTCCCTTTGATTACGCACAGCAATCAGCGTTGTATGTACCGACACACTTGCCTCGCCCTGGCGAAGCCGGTCATACCCTTGGGGTGGCCCGTTTGGTGTTGGAGGCGTTGAGCATTCTGGGTGGCCGTACGCTGGTGCTGACCACCACTTTGAATGCCATGCGCAGCATTGGTGAGCAACTGAATGCACATG
>CANHUM010000044.1 GCA_947463845.1 Comamonadaceae bacterium | reverse complement strand
GGCCGCCGTATTTGTAGCGGTCATACGGGCTGTCAAACGAGAGCAAGCTGCGCTGAAAACTGCCCAGAGCTTTGGTCAGCGTGCCCAGCGAATACAAGGCCTCATGGCCCTTTGCCGCTTCGGCGGGAAAGGCTTTGGCAAACATGTTGCGGTAACGGGCGTCGGCTTGCAGGCGCTCGAACAACAATTTTTCTTGCCCTGCCATGCCCATTTCTACGGGATGTTCTCCAAACAGCGGCAGCAAGGCTTGGACCTCGAGGGCTGTCAGATGGGGGTTGGCCCATGTCAAGGTGGGCAAGTAGGCCAAATTCACCAAGGCCATCGCATTGCGATGGCTGGCTTCACCGGTCACACCCAAGGACAAAGCCTTGCCATCGCTGAAAGCCTTGTCCTGGTGGTGGCAGGTGGCGCACGACATGCTCTGGTCGGCTGACAAGCGTTTGTCATAGAACAAATGCCGACCCAGCTCGACTTTGGCGGCGCTCATCGGGTTGTCTGCAGGCACGACAGGGCGTGGCACCCACGCGGGCAAATCCCAACGGTAAACCTCATTCGAGTGGCCCGATAACAAAGCCCAGGCAGCCACGGCCATCAGGCATGTGCCGAGTGCTTTGTAGACGCGCTTCATGACGTGGTTCCTCGCTTGCAAAGGCATCAGCGCTTGGACAGAAAGCGCTGTGGACCTTTGGGCGCAACCCCGTCATAGCTCAGGCCCAAGGCATGCATCACGGGTGGGCAGTCGCCGTCTTTGGGGAAGCTCATGCAACCGGGCGAAGTGCCCTGTGCATTGGTGTCCACATTGGCTTGTGCCAGAACGGCCCCCATATCGGCCACCACCGTGTGGGTGCGCAGATCGAACCCATCCAGACGAACCGTGACACGGTTGGGGTTTTGACACGCACTGGGCGCTTGTGTCCGGCTTTCGCTGGCGCAGACCGTGCTGCCCAGGTGGACGGAGTAGCGCGTCACAGGCCCGGCTGGAGTGGTTCCGGCAGGTTTGTCGGCGTGGATACCGCTGCTGGCGGTGTCGAACTTGATGAACTTGTAGCCGCCCTGCCAGTTCCAGAACATGGCTGTGGAGTTGAGTGGCGCAGGGGCGACGGTGGGGTCCTGGTGGTTTTGTGCAAAGGGCACGCCCACGGTGAGTTCCACCCCGGTGTACTCGCCTGCAGGCACTTGGCCGCGCACGCTGGTGTTGATGGCTTCTGTGCCGTTGCGGCAAGGGCCTGTGCCGTTTTCAAAATCAAGCAGGGCCACCGACTGCTGTTGCCAGATGCCGTCTTGCGTCAGCTGTACAGGGACGGTGCTGCCATCTTTGCGTACCAGCTTGACGTCGCTGACATACATCCGAAAGTCGCTGGGCGTGATGGTCGAACGGGTGGTGCCTACGCCCTCGTAACGCTGGCCGCAGGCAAAGTGCTGGCCGTTGATTTGGGCTGCGAACTTGAGGTCCACCGTTTGGTTGCTTGGCCGCCCAGGCAATGAGCCGCAGGCTGTGACGGTCATGGCCAGTGCGGCCAGGCTCAGGAATTTTTTCATGGGGTTCTCCAATGGAAGTCAGTGTTTGTGTGGGTGTCCAGTGTTGCGTGGGCTTTGAACCCATACGCTCACTTTGCGTTTGCCTGCGTTTTCAAAGACCAGTTCGATGTCAAACCGGTCGCCGTCGTTCAAAGGTTTCCTCAGGTCCACCAGCATCAGGTGGTGAGTCCCTGCGCCACCGTGGCGCAATGAAACTTCGCTCTGTGCAGGCAGGTCGAGTGCGGGCACCTCGCGCATGCGCATGACGTTGCCGTCCATGTGCATGCGGTGAATCTCAACCCGTCCAGCCAAGGGCGTGCTGGCAAAAACCAAACGGTCTGGTACAGAGCCTTTGTTGCGAATCGACTTGAAATAGACGCTGCCCACGTGTGTTCCCGAGAGACTCGGTGTGGCGTAGGGGTGCTCAATCAGCAAGTTGCCCTGCCGAAAATCGTGTCCGAAGGCTGAACCCACGCTCAGGGCCAACATCAACATGGCACCGACCAAAGTCCGCAGCTGGGTGGCGCGCCTGCCTTGCCTGTTTCGGGCGGTCAACTTTTGCAAGATCAAAGACATTCAGGCCGCCAAAGCAAAAGGTGGATGGCCGATCCAAGCTGTGGATGGCTTGCTGGCGCGTGCGGCGTGTTCCGGTAGCAAGGTGTTCAGTTCCCGGCAGACGGTTTCAAGGCTGGCATCCACCACGCGGGCCATTTCTTTGAGGGTGGGCAGCGCCTTGCGTTGCAGGGGCAACATCCGGCCATCGGCTTGTCTGCCCAGTATTTGCAGCAGATGGGCCAGGCGTTGCCCGATCGGACCCGTGCGCAGGCGCAGCATGTCGCAGCTTTGGCGCTGCTGCTGCATCAAGCCTTGCGACACGATGGCCAAAGGGTCCCGTGTGTGGGCCGTGCCTGCGGCCTGAGCCTGGGCCGCCACCAGTGCGACAGCCGTGAAGGCATGGGGTTGGGCGCACAAGGTTTCCACACCGATCAAATCGCCCGCTTGGGCCAGTTGCACCAGGGTGTTGCCGTCTTGCGCATGTCGTTCGAGTTTGAAAACACCTTGCGTGACGCGCCACAAGGGGCCACTGCAACCAGCGCTCAAGAGCACCTGACCGCGGGCCACGCGAATGGCGCTGTCCATGGGTATTGGGGTCGGTAAATTCACGTTGTTCTCCTGACAGATTCCGCCAGTGACCGTGCGCGATGGAACAGTCAACCGGCAACAGCAGGCGGGCTGGGGCCCGGCCTGCACGGTTTGAAATCAGACAGGAGAAGGCGGGCCGCGGGATTGAACTGTCCAGGCCGATGCGCTTGGCGGCTGGGCAGTGGGGGCCAATGCCCGTTGCAGTGACGCTGGGGGCACGACCTGCCATGGGGCGTGCTGGGTGGGCGGCACCAGGCGCTCACCCGACAGAATGCACCAGCCGCAATGGTCCAGCGAGAGCGGGTCCGAAGTGTGCCCTTCAAGGGGTACATCCGTTGTCGCTTCGGTGAGCGTCAAGCTGACCCTGACCGACTGCATGCCCTCGGTGGTACAGACCTCCATCCAGGACGCACTGCGGTCTTGTGCCCAGGCCTGGGCACGCGAGAGCGTGGGGGCCAAGGCCCCCAGCAGCATCACGGCCAGCATGAGCAGGGCAAACCTGCGCAGCCGAACAAGTGTCCAGGTCATGTCCAGTGGGCGAATCAGGGTGGAAGACGACCCGCGCGATCAGTGCTTGTGCTTGTGGCCATCGCCGTGGTTCATGGCCGGGGCAGCCGCGGCGCGTGCGGGCACTTTCAGCTCCACCGATTGGCGCTTGCCGTCCTTGCCTTCGACCACCAGGGTCACGGGCACGGTGTCACCGTCTTTGACCTGACCCTTCAGGTCCATGAGCATGACGTGGTAGCCACCGGGCTTGAGGTCTACCGCTTTGCCTGCGGGCAGGGCCAGGCTGGGCACAGCACGCATGCGCATCACGCCGCCTTCCATGGCCATTTCGTGCACCTCGACCACGCCGGCCACGGGCGATTGCGCCGAGACCAGTTTGGCATCCTGCGCCGATTGCAACTGCATGAAGGCGCCGGTGGCTTTCTGCTGGGCCACGGTCGCTCTGACCCAGGCGTCTTTCACGGTCACTTGCGCTTGGGCCAGGACTGGGGCGAACAAAGCCGACAATAAGACGGCACTTGAGACAACAACGCGTTTCATGGCGAACTCCAAATAAAAAAATGACGAAGGGGAAAATGACGTGGCGACGCTGGAACTCAGCGCCAAGGGCACGCGGACAAATGAAACGGGGCATGCGGACACGCCGCACCCAGCCGTCAAACAGCCGCCGAGATCAGGAAAAAGAAGGGGGAGCGCGGGCCTGCCAGGGCAGACCGATGAGCGAGGCCAGGCGGGCTTGCTCGATGGGGGTCAGCGCATAAGAAAGCCCGATATGGGCCTGCGCTGGAGACAACACCAGAGGAGGCGCCGCGACGGGCAGACACAAGGGGCAGTGCAAGCCGTGCTGGCTGCCTTGGGCCTCTTGTCCATCGGCATCGAGCTGAACCAGCTTGACGCTGCCCGCCTCGGTGCACACCAGTTGCACGCCCTCGGGGTTGACCAGCGGCGAGGCCACCGCCACCCCGATGAACAAGGCCAACCACACCAGCACGAGGCGGGTGAGGCGGTGGGCATTGCGCAGGGATTGCAGGGGGGACATGGGACTGGATTATCTCATTGGCTGCAAAGCCCTGGTCATGTCAGCGCCAATGTCGAGTTGGCGCAGCGCTCGGCGGCTTGCGTCATGCCTTCGTGATCGACCGGGAAAAAGCCGGGGAGGTCGTACTTGTTGAAGTGGGCATAAGAGGAAAAGGCCATCGACCAATCGGGAAATCGCCGGGTAGTTTCCGGGTGGCGCGAGAGCAGTTCCAGGTCATGGTGGCGTTCATCCCGCTGCAGGCTTTGCCACAGGGCTTCAATCGACTCCGGTGGCCCTTCTACGCACTGGACAAAAACCTCTTCGGTGTAGAGCAAATGCCCGGTGATACCCAGTTCGCGGTTGCGCTTGCGGCACTGCAGCAGCAGATTGAACAAGTGCAAGCTGCCCAGCTTGTGGGTGGCTTTTGAGCGGTAAACAAGGCGTTCCAGCATAAGGGCTCCGGCGAAAGGCCCGGTATTTTTGTCGACCTGCTTGATAGCAGGCTTACAGCGCAAGGCATGAAGGATCTGGCCCCAGGGTCAACTGCGTGACCCTGGGGCACCTCACCTTGGGCTAATCTCCGGCCATTCACTTTTTTGGAGACACTCATGCTCACACTTTGCGGCTTTGCGGCCAGTAACTACTACAACAAGGTCAAATTGGCGCTGCTGGAAAAAGGCGTCACTTTCCAGGAGGAGTTGGCCTGGGTGGGTCAAACCGATGCGGCGGCCAGCCCGTTGGGCAAAGTGCCCTACCTGAAAACACCGCAAGGCGCGGTGTGCGAGTCGGCCGTGATGCTGGAGTACATCGAGCAACAGTACCCGCAAACACCTTTGCTCCCGGCCGACCCGTTTGCCGCGGCCAAGGTACGCGAGCTGGCGCTGTTTCTGGATTTGCACCTGGAGCTGGTGGCCCGCAACTTGTACCCCGAGGCATTTTTTGGCGGCAAGGTCAGTGACTCGGTGAAAGAAAAAACAGCCGCGCAGCTGGAGAAAAATGTGGCGGCTTTTGCCAAGTTGGCCAAGTTCTCCCCCTTTGTGGCGGGCGACGCCTTCACCCTGGCCGACTGTGCCGCGGTGACCCATCTGCCTTTGGTAGCCGGCGCCACCAAGGTGGTGTACGGCAAAGACTTTCTGGCCGACTTGCCCGTGCGTGACTACCTGAAAACGATGGGCGAGCGCCCGCACATGCAAACCGTCAACGCGGACCGCAAAGCCAACATGGAACAAATGCTGGCCCGCATGAAATCCAAGTGATGGCCCATGGGCCCAGGTGGGCCGGCAGGGTCTGTTGATCTGCCTCAAACTGCAGGGGCGGCAAGCGGTTCACGATGGACGCATGAACACCTCCACTGCCCACTACCGAGAGCGCCTTTTGCAAGAGCGCACCCAATTGTTGTCCCGCATCGCCCAGCAGCGAGGGGGGCTGGTTTCGCGTGTGGAGATGGCGGCCAAACACGATGTGCGGGATTTTGAGAACCGGGCCCAGGCCATCTCGGAGCGCGATGACGAGTTCGCGATGAACGAGCACGAAACCGCCGAGCTGGGTGACATTCAGGCGGCGCTGGAGCGGGTCGAGTCGGGCCAATACGGCACTTGTACCGACTGCGGCCAGACCATTGCGGCGGCCAGACTGAACGTCTATCCGACCGCCAAACGCTGTATCGGCTGCCAGACCGTCAAAGAGAAAAAGCGCTGAACATGGCGCTGCAGGCTGCAGCGTTCGGGTCTGCAGATCGCGGTTTTCACCCATTTGCAGCGCCGGCATGCACTGATATGCTCGATCACATGCAAAGCCTTTTTCATCTCGCATTTCATGTCACCGACTTGGACGAAGCCCGCCGTTTTTATGGCGGCGTGCTGGGTTGCCAAGAAGGCCGCTCTACCGACACCTGGGTGGATTTCGATTTTTTCTCGCACCAGATTTCTCTACACCTGGGCGAGCCTTTCAAGACCACGCTGACGGGCCACGTGGGCGAGCACCTGGTGCCCATGCCGCATTTCGGTCTGGTCTTGCAACAACAGGACTGGCAAGCGCTGGCCGATCGCTTGCAGGCGGCGCACATGTCTTTTGTTGTGCCACCACACCTGCGTTTTGCAGGCCAGCCGGGTGAACAGTGGACCATGTTTTTCGTGGACCCTTTTGGCAACCCGATCGAGGTCAAAGGCTTTGCCAGCTTGGAGACCGTTTACGCCAGTTGAGGGTAGTGGGTGTCAACGTTGGATGGCTTGGCGCGACTCGGCTGCGGGTAACTCTTTCGGGCTGAACAAGGGCACCTCTTTTTTGGCACGTGGTTTGCCGATCGGGCTTGAGGATTGGCCTCTTTGCGTGGCTGCGATGTCTTCTTCGCTGGGGTATTGCCCCAAAAGCCAGTAGTCAAAAACACGCCGCGCAATGGGCGCCGCAGAGGCGGCGCCGAAACCAGCGTTTTCGACCACCACGGCCACCGCAATCGTCGGTGATTCGGCGGGTGCATAGGCCATGTACAAGGAATGGTCACGTTGGTATTCGGACAACTTGGCCGCATCGTATTTTTCTTTTTGTCCAATGGTCACCGCCTGCGCCGTGCCGGTTTTGCCTGCGCTCGTGTAGCCCGCTCCTGCAAACACCCGTGCCGAAGTGCCCGACGTCACGACCCCGACCAGACCTCTGTGCACCACATCCAGATGCTCAGGTTTGTAGCCCAGATGGATGGGGTTTGAGGCACTGACCTGGATTTGCGCATGGGTGAGTGCGTCTTGTGTGGCGGTGACCACGCGCGGTTTGAATTGCAGACCTCCGTTGGCCAAGGTGGCTGTCGCCGAAGCCAGTTGCAGCATGGTGAAGGTGTTGTAGCCCTGGCCAATGCCCAGCGAGATGGTCTCACCGCCAAACCATTTCTTTTGTTCCGGCTTTTTAAAGTAGTTGCGCTTCCATTCGGTGCTGGGCAGGATGCCGCGCACTTCACCAGGCAAGTCGATGCCTGTCAGCTGGCCAAACCACAAAGGCTTCATGAAGTCATGGATGGCATCCACGCCCATGTCGTTGGCCAGTGAGTAGTAGTACACGTTGCTCGAGGCCACGATGGAGCGGACCATGTCCACCGCACCCAGGCCATGGTCGCCATGGCTGCGGAAGGTGTGGCCACCGTAGGTCCATGAGCCTGAATCTTGGGTGATCGCGCTGGCCGTGCGTTTGCCGGTGGTCAAAGCGGCCAGGGCCATGAAGGGTTTGTAGGTGGAGCCAGGCGGGTAGGTGCCGCGCAAGGCGCGGTTGAGCAAGGGCTTGTCGATCGAGCCATTGAGCATTTGCCAGTTTTCCACATCAATGCCATCGACGAACCAGTTCGGGTCGAAAGTGGGCTTGCTCACGAATGCCAGTACTTCGCCACTTCGCGGGTCCAGCGCCACCAGGGCACCCCGGCGGTTGCCGAACAAGTCTTCGGTCATTTTCTGGAGCTGGATGTCGATGGACAAAACCACGTTTTGGCCCGGCGTAGCAGGTCGGCTCGACAGGCTGCGAATGGCGCGTCCGCCGGCCGACGTTTCGACCTGATTGACGCCCGTGATGCCATGCAGTTCACGCTCGTAGCGCTGTTCGACCCCCAGCTTGCCGATGTATTCAGTGCCCCTGTAATTGGCGATGTCATCGTTTTCTTCCAGCAGCTCCCGGTCACGTTGGTTGATGCGACCGATGTAGCCAATCACATGGCTGGCCAGCTCACCGTAGGGGTACTGCCGGAACAGGCGAGCCTTGATTTCAACGCCGGGAAATCGGTAACTCTGGGCACTGAAGCGGGCGACTTCTTCGTCGTTCAAGCGGTTGCGAATCGGCAGGGAATCAAAGCTTTTGGACTCTTCGCGCAAACGCTTGAAACGGCGGCGGTCCTTGACCTGGATGTCCACCAGCTCGGCCAGCGCATCGATGGTGGCTTCCAGATCTTTGACTTTGGAAGGCGTGATCTCGAGGGTGTAGGCGGAATAGTTGTTGGCCAGCACCACGCCATTGCGGTCCAGAATGTTGCCCCGTGGCGGAACCGTGGGCAAGATGGCTGTGCGGTTGCTTTCGGCCTGCGCCATCAGCTCATCATGGCGAATCACTTGCAGATAAATCAGGCGTGAGGCCAACAGGATAAAGCTGAGCAAAATCACCCACTGGATGATCACGACCCGTTTTTGAAAACGGTCTATCTCGGCGCGGGTGTCACGCAGCTCTGAGAGTGAAGGCAGGTGCAAAGACATGCTCAAAGAGGCCGTATGTCATCGCGCTCGAATGCTCGACGTTGGGGTGCCAGCAGGAGGGCGCCGATCAAGGGCCAAAGACCAGCCTGCAACAAGGGCACCAACAGCATCGACCAGCCAGGCCAGGTGTCGTGTGTCAACAGGCGGGTCAACCACTCCACCAGTGAAGCGGCGATGAACAAGGGCAGAATTTGCAGAGCCTGCTCGCCCAGCGGAAACCACAACATGCGCCGCTGCGAGGCGGCGGCCAAACCGCACAACACCACATAGGACAGAGCGTTTTGCCCTAGCAAAGCAGATTCATGCACATCCACCATCAGGCCCATGACAAAGGCCAGCACCAGACCCACACGACGGGGCTGGTGCACGACCCAGAACACGAGGGTGATGGCCAAAACATCAGGCACCCAATGTTGGTCCCACAAGCCCAGCAGCATGTGCAGCACCAAGGCCAACACCAAAGTCAGCCCGATGAAACGGGGGTTTGCGGGCAACAGCAGATGGCGACCTGCCGGCATGATCATGGCGTGCCTCCGGTGGCATTGAGGCCTTGAGGCGATGGCTGGGTGCTCTTGTTTTTGGGCTGTGTGGTTTGCGTTTGTTCAGCGACAGGCCTGGCTGGCCAGTCTTTCACGGGTAGCAACACCAACAGGTGGCGACCCCGTTCGATGGCGGTGGGCTCGGCATGCACGGTGGCAAACGAAGCGTCCACCCGACGATCGATTTGCGAGATTCGTCCCACATGCAAGCCTGCAGGGTAAATGCCATCAATGCCGCTGGTGGTCAACAAATCGCCTTTTTGCATGTCCGTGCCAGAAGGCACAAACTTCAGCTCCAAAGGGCCGCCTGCCGCCATGGGGTTGCC
>CANHUM010000043.1 GCA_947463845.1 Comamonadaceae bacterium | reverse complement strand
GCATGGTCATGGCGCCCCATGTGATGGTCGAAGACATATCGATTCAGGCCATTGAATTGGCACGTGATGCCTATGAAAAAGGCACGCTGCGCGAGCGACTCCAGCGCTTCCATGCCGACGTGGATTGCGCTTTTTGGCAGTGGAACGATGTCTGGTTGAGCCCAGCCTTCAGGCGTTTTGACATCCGCACAACCCTCGCAAACATCCAGGCTCCGGTGTTGGCGATTCAGGGCACGCAAGACCCTTACGGCTCCATGGCCCAAATCCATGACATCGTGCGCCATGCACCCCAAACAGAAACACTCATGCTGGAAAATTGCGGCCATTCACCCCACCGGGATCAGCCCCTGATGGTCACGCAAGCCATTCAAAATTTCTTGCAGCGCCTCAAGGCTTGAGCAGCGCCAGGTCCTGCTCATTCAACCAACGCCACTGACCGGGCGCCAGATCGTTCAGAACCAGACCACCGATTTGTGAGCGGTGCAATGCTTCCACCCGGTTACCCACGGCAGCGAGCATCCGTTTGACCTGGTGGTATTTGCCTTCGGTCAAGGTGAGTCTCAGTTGCAAATCCCCTGCCTTTTCGCAGGCTGCAGCTTTGACAGGACGCGGGTCGTCATCCAGCACCACCCCAGACAAGAGCCGCGACACCATGTCGGGGGTGATGGGGTGCTTGGTGGTGACCTCATACACCTTGGGCACATGGTGCTTGGGAGAACTCATTTTGTGAATGAACTTCCCATCGTCGGTCAGCAACAACAAGCCGGTGGTGTCCTGGTCCAACCTGCCCACCGCTTGGACACCCTGAACCGCTGCTTTTTGAGGGCGTTGACGCAAAGGGGCTGGCAGCAGGGTGTAGACGCTGGGCCAGGTCGAAGGCTTCTGGGAGCATTCGGTGCCTGCAGGCTTGTTCAACATGAGATAAGCCTGGGCAGCAAATGGCCAATCTTCACCTTGCACCGTGAACCTGAGGCCCTCCAGGTCGAAAACTTGACCAGCATCCAGCACGGTTTCACCGTTGACCTGTACATGCCCTTGCTGGATCAGTCCAGCGCAGACCCGCCGGGTGCCAAAACCCTGACTGAACAAAATGTCCTCCAGGCGCATGGGTTTGAGAGTTGGAGCTTTCATGGGGCATGATTGTCACCTCGAAAGCCACCGTCACCCACACCATTTTCGAAGATGACACCCACCTCTGCCCTCCTGGAGAACCTGTCTCAGGCGCTGAAAAGTTGCGAACAAGGCCATGCGTCCACGTCCGAGCTGGTGCGCAATTGGCGCCAGCAAGCCACACAACTCCCTTTGCCCGAGCGCTATGGCGAGGTGCTGAGCGGACTGCTCGACCGCATGGAATCGAGCGCCTTGTTCAGCGAAGAAAGTTGTTCATTCAGCCAGAGAGACCAACTGGATGCCTTGAAGATCTGGCTTCAAAAAGCCCAACAACAACTGGCCATGACCAGCACGCCAGACTCTGCACAGACCGCTCACGCTGAATCCGAAAAAAAGGGCACCTGATTCAGGTGCCCTTTGGATGGCGGAGACTCAACGCCTTGGCGCTGAATCAGGAGTCGGCCCGGAAACCCAAGGCCTTGACCAGGCGACCCGCAAATTCGGTGTCGGCCTTCAGACGCTCTGCAAATTGCTCCTGGGTCGTGGGCGTGACTTGAACGCCCAAAGGTGCAACAGCTTCGGCCACATCCGCTTGGGACAAAGCTGCCCGCAACAAGGTCGAAGCGCGGTCACGCACAGCCGTGCTGGCGGTGGCTGGCAAGAAGAAACCAAACCATTCGCGCATCACCAGCTCGTCAAAACCCTGCTCGCGGTAGGTGGGCACATTCTGAACAAAGGTCGAGCGTGTCGGACCCGAAGTGGCCAAGATGCGGATGCGGCCGTTGGCATGGTGCTGGATCCAGTCGCCCAACGGTGAAGACATGGATGTGATTTGACCGCCCAAGACCTGGGGAACGCCCGGGCCAGAACCTGCGAAAGGCACGTTCAAGGACTGGATGTCGGCAATCTGGGCAAAACGTCCAGCCAACAAATGGGGCATGGAGCCAGCGCCTGGATTGCCCACAGTGGCTTTACCCGGATTGGCCTTGGCCCAAGCCACGTACTGACGCAAGTTGGTCACTTCGGCAGGGACTGCAGGACCCACCACAAAAGCGTGATCGGTCGCGTGACCGATGCTGATGGGCGCCACATCGGCTTGTGAGTAAGGCAGCTTGGAATACGAATGGGGGTAGACCGTCAACATCGAAGCGGGTGTGTAGAGCATGGTGGCGCCATCGCCAGCCGCAGCCTTCAAGGTGGACACACCGATCTGCCCGCCAGCGCCTGGGCGGTTTTCAATGATGATGTTGGTCGCATAAACCCCGCGCAGCTTTTCACCAATCCGACGCGCAAAAGCATCGGTGGTGCCGCCCGGCGGGAAACCCACCACGATGCGCAAAGTTTCGGGAATGGCCTGCGCAAATGCAGGCAGATGGCCCAGTCCGAGAGCGGCAACAGCACTGGCACCCTGAATAAGGGCTTGTCGACGGGTTTTCATGTTTGTCTCCTGGTTTTAAGTGGGGGTGAAAACCGTTTCATGGTAATCCAGTCCTGTCCAGCAACCACCCAGAATTACCCTGATTCCTTACATTTAATAAGCATTTAACGCCAACGCCAGACGACTTGCCCGGCTTGGCCTGCTTCATTTGGCGATGGGCGCGATGCTGCTGAACTGATCGGTCCACAACCTCAAGCCCGCCAGGTCCTGGGGTTCGGTGCTGAGTAGCCTGCCCTGAGCATCCCGAACTTCACGACTGACCGAGGGATGGGCCTTCAGGTAGGCCTGGTCATTGGTCATGATGAAGTGCAGATTGCGCCGGATGTTGCGCACCTCATCGACCGCCTGGAATTTATGCCGATATGCCAGCCCCAAAACTTCCGACTGCGCCTTAACAATGGGGTAAAGGTTCAGATAGGCATTCGTGATGTTGATGGCGATGTAGCCATCGGGCTTCAGATGATCGGCATAAATGCGGAACGCCTCCCGGGTCAGCAAGTGGATCGGCACAGAGCCGCCCGTGAAAGCATCCAGCACAATCACGTCGTAGCGTTTGTCCTTGGGCAACTGCTCCATGCGCAAGCGGGCATCGCCCAGCAAGATGTTTTGCTCCGACGCTTTGCAAGACGCCAAGTTGTCAAACCACTGTTGTGCAAAGCGAACGGCAGCCGGGTTGATTTCGTAAAAATCATACGCATCGCTGGCACGGGCGAAATTGGCCAAAGTCCCGGCGCCTAAACCAATGAGCGCCACCGACAAACTGGGTTTTTGCGACATGGCCCAGATCAGGGTTTCGCCAATGCCACTGTCGCGGGCGTAATAGGTGGTGGGCACATGGCGCAGCGATTCTGACAAAAATTGCTGCCCGTGGGTCACGTTGCCGCTGAAGAACACACGGTCGTTGCGCTCCGGGTCCGCATGGAAACGCCTCTCCTTGACAGAAACGGTGCCATAAAAATTCCTGTCCTGGTCCAACAAAATCTCAGAGCGGTCCTCTTTGTGAACTTCACGCCAGGACCAGGGGTTTTGCATGGCCACCAACAAAGCCACCATGGCCAAGGCGGTGCACACCCCCAACACACGCCGCACAGCGCTCCGTTGCGCGCCCGACGAGCGAAACAACACACTGCAAGCCAACAAAGCCACCAACACCAGCGCCATCAACCACTCGTGGTAGTCGTCAAACCATTGCGTGGCCACCAGCGTCACAAACAAACCACCGAAGGCGCCACCGACCGACATGCACAGGTAAAACTCGGTCAACCAACGCGTGTCCACCGGTCTGCGGCGGTAGAGTTCTCCGTGACACAGCATGCACACCACAAACAAGAGCGCATAGTGAGACCAACGGACCTCATTGACGCCATAGTCCCATTGGATACCGAGCCAGCGTGGAATGTCGCTCATGCCGGCAGTGACCAGCAGCAACACCAGAGCGAGTGCTCCAAACAACTGGGGACGGTACCAGCGCGGGTGGTCAAACGTCAGGATGAAGGTCACCAAATACAAACCGAGCGTCGCAATCCACAGCCTTGGCTCGGGCGCCACGTCATGGCTGATTTGATCGGTTGCGGCGATGAAGACCAACGACGCCAATGCGGGCAAACCGATCCATGACAAGCGTTGAGCAATAGACACATGCGACTTGTGTCCGACCGTGTCAGATGCGCCCGTGGTTTCTCCAGCGGCACCTGGGTTGGAATTCAGAGCGTCCGCTTGTGGTTTGTTTTGCCAAGCGCCCAAGGCCACAGGCAAACAGAGCAGCGCAAACACCCAAAAACCCAGGGTCCACAGTTGCCCCATTTCCTGCTGCTCCAGCCAAGGCTCCAGCAGATATGGAAAAGACAGAAGCGCCAGAAAGGAGCCCACATTGGACAAGGCATACAAACGAAACACCGACGCCGCATGCGCCGTGCTGGTGAACCAATGCTGTACCAATGGACCTGTGGTCGCCAAACAAAAGTAAGGCAAGCCCACGCTCACACCCAAAATCAGCAACACCTGCAGCACAGGCGAATCGGGAGATTCAGGCCGCAGCTCTGCGCCGGGCAAGACGCGGGCCGCCAACAGCGCCGCCAGCACCAACAAAGCCACATGGATGCGCGCCTGGGTTTTGCGCGATGACAACTTGGCCAATGCGTGCGCATAAAAATAGCCCAAACACAGCAGTGTCTGGAAAAACAGCATCGCAGTGGTCCAGACCGCAGGACTGCCACCAAACCATGGCAGGATTTGTTTACTCAGCAGGGGTTGAACCTGAAACAATAAAAAAGCGCTCGTGAAAATCGTCAGCGCAAAGGGCAAAAAACTCCATGGATTAGCGGAGTTTTGATGAGCAGGATGAATCATTGGCGCTTTATGTCTTGTATTGAAATCGTGATCATGATTTACATGCAATCACTTTCATTCACCCGAAAAACCCATCGTCCAAACTCAAGGTCCATGGTGGATCGGGGCCGATTCTACAAGCGTATTCGAGGCTTCAACACGCATCGATGGACTTGAATTTATTGAATGAAATACAGTTTTTTCTGACCCTACATCAGGGATTACAGCAATATCAATTCACACGCCGCATGCTAAGAACCCACTTCAGTGAACAGCAAAAATCCATATTGACGCCTGTATTCAGGTCGAGCACCAGAATTTCATGACGGACATACCCATGGGTCAGCAGGCGCTCTTCAACAAAAGAGCCCTCCAAAGCATAAACAGCGATCATGATTTATAAACTCATCAGTGCTGATGTGCGCACTTGGAAAATGAGATTCAACTCAATCCCTCAGTACAGACACTTCACACCCTCTCAATAACCACCCTGTGAATGCATCAAGGAGTTGAACATGCACGTCTTGCGTCTTGTAGTCCCCATCTTGCTGGCCGGCTTATCCACCCTGGGGTGCGCCACCACGGTTGCCAACTCCAGCGGTGCCACGCCTGCGCCGGCCGCTTATGAACCCATTCGCGGCCAAGCCGGCAAAGATGTGATCTGGATTCCCACACCAGAGGGCTTGATCGACAAAATGCTCAGCGCAGCCAAGGTGACCGATCAAGACCGATTGTTCGACTTAGGCGCTGGTGACGGCATCATCGCCATCACCGCCGCACGCAAATTTGGAGCGCAATCGGTGGGCATTGAATACAACCCCGACATGGCCCAATTCGCCAGAAGAAAAGTGGCTGAAGCGGGTGTCGCAGACAAGGTCAGGATCATCACGGGAGATATTTTCAAAGAGGACTTCAGCACTGCCACCGTGGTCACGCTTTATCTGATGCCTCATTTGAATATGAAACTTCGGCCGACCCTGCTCAAGATGAAGCCTGGCACACGCGTGGTGTCGCATGCATTCAATATGGGCGATTGGCAACCCGACGAAACCATGTCACACGAGCACTCCCAAGCTTATTTCTGGGTGGTGCCCGCGCAAGTTGAGGGTTCCTGGATCATGACCGGGCTGGACGGTGGACCGATGCGTTTGAACATCAGCCAGTCGTTTCAGAATATTGGCGGAACGATCGCCCGCGGCGGTCAAACCCAATCGATGCTGGGTGCCAGGTTGCGGGGTGATGAGCTGAAATTCCAATACACCACGCCCGATCGCAAGGTGCACACATTCTCTGGACGTGTTGAAGGTCGTCGCATCACCGGATCCGTCAATGCCGAGTACATGTACACCCAGGTTGAACTCACCCGCCCATGATGTCTTTTGAAGTTCATCTCACTTTGTGACTATTCCGATGACAACCGATCACTCCTCACACGCCAAAATGCTCCGATTGTTGCAACCCTTTTCTGCGATTGCGCTGATTGTGGGCATCGTGATTGGCGCTGGCATCTTCAAGACACCCTCATTGGTTGCAAGCATCAGCGGCGATGCGGGCTGGGCTTTGGTTTTGTGGGTGGCAGGCGCACTCATCTCCATCGCCGGCGCACTTTGCTATGCAGAACTGTGTACGGCGTACCCCAACGCAGGTGGGGACTACCACTTCCTGCGCAGGGCTTTTGGACGTGATTTTTCGTTCATCTACGGATGGTCACGCGCCACCATCATCAACACCGGCTCCATCGCTTTGCTGGCCTTTGTTTTTGGCGATTACATGAGCACGTTGGTCAATTGGGGCGCCTACTCCAGCGCCATCTGGGCCATCTTGATTGTCGTGGTGTTGACCGCTGTCAACATACTCGGCATCCACGCCTCGTCTCGCATACAGACATGGCTGACGGTCACGGAAATCGTGGGTTTGCTGGCCGTGATCGTGGCCGGCTTCTGGATGGATGCGCCCGCATCCGGCGCCCTGAACTGGTTCGTGCAGGCACCGGCACCCGCCCAATGGGGTTTGTGCCTGGTTTTTGTCTTGCTGACTTTTGGTGGCTGGAACGAGGCGGCGTACATCTCGGCAGAACTCAAAGGTGGACCCCGCACCATGGTCTGGGTCATTCTGGCGAGCATGCTTGTGCTGACCGCCATTTATTTGCTGGTGAATTTGGCACTGCTGTGGGGCCTGGGCCTGAGTGGCTTGAGCCAAAGCAAAACCGCTGCTGCTGACTTGCTCGGACTGGCCTGGGGTCCTTGGGCGCAAAAGGCATTGGGCTTGTTTGTGGCCATTGCCGCATTGACCAGCATCAACGCCACCATGTTTGTCGGGGCCCGTACGAACTTCGCCGTGGGCAGCGACTGGAAAGCGCTCAATCGACTGGGACAATGGCAATTGAACATCGGCAGCCCCAAGCAAGCGCTGCTGTTGCAAGCCCTCATCAGCATGGGCTTGATCGCCCTGGGCACCCAAGAAGCCGACGGTTTCTCGGCCATGGTGGAGTTCACTGCACCTGTTTTTTGGGGCTTTTTGTTCTTGGTCGGCTTGTCCTTGATCTGGTTGCGGCAAACCGACCGCCTCACCGAACGCCCATTCAAAGTACCTCTTTACCCTCTGCTGCCCCTGGTCTTTTGCGCCGCGTGTGCCTGGTTGACTTACTCTAGCGTCACCTACGCCATCTCGCAAAAAGCCATCCATGTCTCCATGTGGCTCATTGCCAGCGGCATTTTGGCCTTGTTGATTTTGCGGATCCGCGAAAAATCCATTGACAACCTGCAACATGGAAAGTTGAACGCATGAAACCAACGTTTCCTCCTTTTGACTATGAAGCTGCACGGGCCAATTTTTCCTACAGCGTTCCGGAGTTTTTCAATTTTGGTTTTGACGTGGTCGATCGGCGGGCCCAAGAAAACGACAAACTGGCATTGATCGCCATTGACCGCTCTGGACAGCACATCACGCATTACAACTACAGCGATCTTGAACGCGAATCGAACCGCTTTGCCAACGCGCTTCTGGATTTGGGTGTCCGCAAAGGCGACGCCGTCTTGGTGGTTCTTCCACGCATTCCCCAGTGGTATTTCGTGCTTTTGGGGTGCGCCAAGATCGGGGCCATAGCCATGCCCGGCACCAACCAGCTCAAAGCCAAAGATCTTGAATACCGAATCAACCGCTCCGGGGCCTCTGTGGCCATTGTGGGCCCCATGCACGCAGAGCCCATCGAATCGATCGCGTCGGTTTGCCCCAGCCTGAAGCACCGAATACTGGTGGGCCAGGACAAGACGGGCTGGCACCATTTTGAAAGCCTGTGTGCCGCCCAGCCGCCGCAAATAGACCGCCAGAGGATCACGCCCACGCGATCTGAAGAAACCATGCTGATCTACTTCACATCGGGCACCACATCGCTGCCCAAGATGGTGGAGAGAGATCATGCCTATGCCTTGGCGCACTCGATCACAGGTCGCTACTGGCAAGACCTGCGGGAAAGTGACGTGCACTGGACCCTGACCGATACCGGTTGGGCCAAAGCCGCATGGGGGCTTTTGTACCCGCCTTTAACGGCCGGTGCCACCATCGTGCTCTATGACGGCGAAGGTTTCGATCTGCAAGTGCATCTGGACATCATCGCCAAATGCAGGGTGACCACTTTTTGCGCTCCGCCCACCATCTACCGTGTCATGGCCAAGGCCGACTTGTCGGGTGCAGATTTCAGTTCGCTGCGGCACTGTTTTGGAGCCGGTGAACCGCTCAACCCGGAGGCGATGAGGGCCTGGAAACTGGCCACAGGATGCGATATCTATGACGGCTACGGGCAAACCGAAACCATCAACATCGTGGCCAATTTCCCGGGCATGCCCATTCGACCTGGCTCCATGGGCAAGCCTTGCCCAGGCTTGCACGTGGACGTGATCGATGACGAGGGACATGTGGTGGCCGACCACGAAGTGGGACACATTGCCGTCAAAGTGACTGAGCCCTACCCGCCTGGGCTCTTTCGCGGTTATTACGGCGACCCGGAAACCACCGCCAAAGCATTCCGACACGGCTGGTACTACACAGGCGATACGGCCAAACGCGACGAAGACGGCTACATCTGGTTTGTCGGCAGGTCAGACGACATCATTTCGTCCTCCAGCTACAGAATCAGCCCCTTCGAAGTCGAATCCACACTCATTGAGCACCCTGCCGTGGCCGAAGCCGCCGTGGTGGGCAAGCCCGACGAATTGCGCGGAGAAATTGTCAAGGCTTTCATCATTTTGGCCAAAGGCTACACCGCATCGGATGCGTTGGCCCTGGAGATTCAAAACTTTGTGAAAGAGCAAACCGCGCCCTACAAATACCCCCGAGAAATCGAGTTCAGGGAAACGCTTCCCAAAACCATCTCCGGAAAAATCCGACGGGTCGAGTT
>CANHUM010000042.1 GCA_947463845.1 Comamonadaceae bacterium | reverse complement strand
CCATCGGTCAGAGGTCACGGACACAAAGAGTTTGAGGTCCAAGCCCGAAAACTGCAAAATGATTCTTTTCAAAAGTTGAAAGCGCTCTTGGGTAAAGTGCTCGCTCTCTGACACCCAAAGCAAAAAGTTGGCGCGCATCGCACTCTCGGGCTGCGTCGCCTGTTGCACAGATATGTTTGACAGCAGAACATTCAAAGCATCCAAGGTATCGGTGAGCTCATCCAAGCGAATCAACTCGCAACCAATTTTTTCACCCACCTGCTGCTCAAGGATTTGTTCAAACCAAGCCTTGGTGTCCGTATCTTCGGATGCAACCAGCGCGATCTTTCCCTGCTCCATGAAAAAATTCAACACACCTTGAAGCAGTAAGGTTTGGTGGTGGGTCAATGTCTGGTGGTTGTGCACTTGCAAAGTCCAGGTTATAGGGGCTCAAAGAGGGCTGCTGACTTCTTTCCACTGCTGCCGGTCATTGACCCAGTAGCTGTGGCGGCGTTGTGGACCGCGGTCAGGCACCTGCAGTTCATGGCTCAAGACCGCGTAAGTGCGTTTTTCGGCTGGATCCACCCATTCGATGGCAGAGACCAAAATCCAATTTTTCGATGTGTCTTTCATGTGCGCTGGCACTGGCCAACCCGCGTTCGCAGTTTTCGGAGCCAAAAGGGTGGAAGAACGCCCATCGATCCACGACAAACTTTCGGCAATGATGACGGGCGTATCCATGTGCACGCCAAGCCGAATGAGTCGCGTCATGTCATCGTTGGCCAAGACCACGCACCCATCCGTGGCCGTGGGTGGACGGGCATATTGCTGACTCGGTGAACCGTGTAGCCAAATGCCTGATCCTGTTCTTTTCAGTTGCTTGTCGACCGGGTTGGGGTAGTCGAGAGTCAGTGCACCTGAACCATACAGATCAGGCAGCATGGCATCGGTGAGGTGCTTTTGAATGAAATAGACACCCATCGGCGTTTTGGCATCGCCCTCGCGCCACTTTCCCATGCCTTGGCTGCCGATGGAGACGTACACATCAAACACCACTTGCAGCTTTTCAACGCCGGTGTCATCGGTTTGATAAGCCAACACATAAAGCCTCGACTTCTGGGCATCTACAACGATCACCTTCCGAACACTGGATGACAAATATTTCAGCTGCGCAGGAACCTTGCCGGCAAGAAGCTCGACGCCCGCATGGCGTGTGCGCAAGAGGGCTTCTGTCTTGAGCTGGTTCATGCGCTGTTGAAGATTCGGGATGTTGGCCAGGGCGTCGGTCTCAAGGGCCACTCCTGCACCGCCTGCCAACAGGTCGGCATAGAGCAATTGGCCCAACTGAAAATGCGGGTAGCGTTCCACCATGGTTTGTGCCGTTTGCAATGCTTGGGGAAAATGTCCCCCAGAGAGCCATTGGTAAGTACGCAAAAAAAGTGCCTCGCCACTGTCGTTCGTCGCTGGGCGCAACTGACCCTGAGACTTTGGGTCACGTTGACTGGCGACATGAAGCTGGTCCATGGTGACCGCATCAGCCGACAACTTCTCCGGGGTGTAGATGGTTTTCCAAGGCAAATCGGAAACGTCTTGGCCGCCATCCAACTTCACCCGCGAAGCCCACTGACTGAAGTGGGTCATCGCATCCTGGCCCTGAACTCGCAACCAGACCCCCGACACCAAAACGAAAACGAGAACTCCCAATAAGGTCGATAAGACAGTGGCCCCCAGACTCAGTCGAATCGGCTGACTTTTCCAAAAATGAATGTGCTTCATCATGTCACGTCCGCGCCAATATGTAGAGCGCCAGCTGACCGCTCGACAAACAGCCATCTGCGGTCAGGACTTGGGTGGCAAACAAGCAGCGCAAAACTCATGGTCAGTTGGCAATGATATTTTCTCGGACGATCTTCCAACGACCTTGGTGCAGCACCATGTCCAGACGCTTGCGCTGAGTCGATGAAATATTGTCTGACTCGTATATTTGAGTGAATCTCACGACCACTTTGGGGCCAACGCGCTCATAAGAAAAATTGCGTACCGAAACGCGTATGAATTTTCGACCCACAATTCTGGATGTTCTCTCCGCTTCCCAAGCTGCACGTGAGGGTAATTTGTTGGGTGTGAATTCCGGCGCATAAGCGGCAAAGTAAGCCGTCATGTTTTGTGCGCTCCAGGCTTTGGCCCAAGACTCGACCTCCGCCTGAATCAACTGGCCCGTCGCAGCATCCAGCCCGGGTGCTCGACTCTCAGGCTTGCTGTCTGGTGGGGTCGCCAACTTGCTGTCGGGCTGGGTCGCAGGCGGTTCAACTTGTACCGGTTTTTTGTCCAACTTGGCCAGCGGCACCACAGAGGGCGTGGCCGGCAGACTGGCTGAAGCCACTGCCGTGGTTTCGGCCATTTTGGCCGGGTTGGTCATTGGGGGTATGGCCAACAGGGTCAACTTGGAAAAACTTTCCTTCAGGGGCAGTTCGGCCTGCAATGCACGCGCATAGGCTCTGCGGGCAAGGTCAGACTGAAGGCTTTGCAAATTTTGGTGCGCAACCCACAGGGAAGGCACGCGCTGAATGCCCGCAGTGAGCCAGCGCTTGGCCTCTTCGTGTTGCCCCAAACTGGCGTGCAGCACGCCCAAGTTGTTGTATGCCTCCAGCATGTCTGGGCGCTGTTTCACCAACGATGTGAAGCAAGCGATGGCTTTGTCGGTTTGATTGTGATTGGCGAGCGCGACACAGTGCAGCAGTTGCAGGTTAGGCTCGGCATCAGGCTTTTGCATTTGACGGGCACTTTCCTTGACCGCCGCGTCCAATCGCCCCGATTGAATCAGGCTGCGAACCTCCTCGGCAGCGTTCTTGGAGGTGGTGGCAGGTTCAGTGGCCAACCGGGTCTGTGCAAGGGCCGCATGACCCGCCCAGAGCGTCAAAAAACACGAGCCCAGGACCGAAGAAAAGACGCGCAATCTGTGCTTCAACGTGAGCACCCTGATGCCAGACCATGAGAAAACTTCGCCCCAAGCCGACCTGCAGCATGCGCCGATGGTGACACGCCTGTTTCAGTCACACGCAAGGGCTGGCCCCACCGACCTGAATGGGCATCTGGAAAGTAGGTGCAGGCGAATGGCGTACCAACTGACAAGCACGCGGTTTTATGACCGAAAGACCAAGACATAGTTTTAAAGTATTCAATATGTTCATTTGATTTTGTAAGTTTTAGCTTATCACGGGTTCGCCCCCAATTCCTGTCATGAAATCAAGCGCCAACTCGGCGTTTAAACTGCTGACTCATGTGCCAACATCCGCCTCTCATCCCCCCCCTGAAGACCCATCCATATTGGTCAGTCATGGCCTTGGCGGTGGTGCTGAGTGCTTGGAGCAGCGCCGCGTCGGCACACTCGGAAACGACCGCCCACAACCCGAAAACGACCCATACCAGCACTTCTTCGGCCAAAGGACAACGCGAAACATTGGCCAAAAAACCGCGGGCATTGGCCAAATCCAAGGTTCCCAAACCACCCCAAAAAAACAATGCGCCCAAACTTGCAAAAGGTTTGGCCGCCCCTTCCGCCTTGGCAGCGGGTCTGCTTTTCGGCGAATCGAGCGCGGCCATGGAGTGGTCAAGCCAAGCGGCTGAGCGCTTGCAACTGGACCCGCAATGGGTGCGAAACCATCTGGGTCAGGCACGTCGGCTGCCTTCGGTAGAACGCTTGGTTTTACCCCCCAGCAGCCCTGCTGCCAAAAACTGGGCGGCTTACCGTGCTCGGTTCATCGAGCCGCAGCGCATTCAAGCCGGACTGCGTTTTTGGCAAACCCACCGCAGCGCACTCGAACGGGCAGAGCGTGAGTTCGGGGTCCCCGCTTCAGTGGTGGTGGCCATCATCGGTGTGGAAACTTTTTACGGACAATACACCGGCAACTTCCGGGTGATCGATGCCTTGGCCACGCTGGCGTTTCACTTTCCGGCAGCACACCCGCGTGCGGCGGCCCGAGAGGCCTTCTTCAAAGGCGAACTGGAACAATTTCTGGCCCTCACCTGGCGCAGCGGTGCCGACCCCATGAGCATCCGGGGCAGCTATGCCGGGGCCATGGGCTTGCCGCAATTCATGCCTTCGAGCTGGGCCAAATTTGCCGTGGACTTTGATGGCGACGGACGCATCGACCTGTTTGGCAGCCCGACCGACGCCATCGGCTCGGTGGCCAACTACTTCAAAGCCTTCGAGTGGCGCCCCGGCATGCCCACGCACTACCCCGTCACCCTCACACCGGGTCAAACCGACATGGACAGCCTGATGGCCCCGGACATCTTGCCCACCTTCAGTGTGACCCACTTTGTCAATAAAGGCGCCAGCTTGTCAGGCGCTGCCCTGCAGCACACAGGCCCCTTGGCCCTGATCGAGTTGCGCAATGGCACAGAAGCGCCAAGCTACGTGGCCGGTACCGAAAACTTCTACGCCATCACCCGCTACAACTGGAGCAGCTACTACGCCATGGCAGTGATCGATCTGGCCGAGGCGGTGGCGCGGGAAATGCAGAAAAGTCGCTGAAGACGTTCGCCAATGAACCCGCTGAACCCAAAAAAACTCCTGCTGACCAAATGGACGGCTGTGAGGCCCGTGGCCAAACAAAAGCACTTTTTGGTCAGCCGGGTGGTCCAACGCGACGACCCTACTGCCCCGATTGAGCAGGTGGAAATTGAAGCCGTGTTTTCAAAAGCGACACAAGTCATCGCTTGGCGCGAGTTGCAGGATGACAGCGTGTGGCGGCAGGGTTGGATTTGAAGTTTTTTTTGCATTCAATTCTGTTGCAGCGCTCCCCTGAATCCATCACACACCGCACGCATCCATCCAGCACAGTGGGATCGGAGTCAAGCGGTCCCGTGTGCCTTCATCGCTTTGCCCACTTCCAGCGCCCCCTGCTCTGAACCCGAGCGCGGCACTGACTCTCCCTGGCGATCGGTGACCTGCGCCATGGCCGCCAACAGGCGCTCGGCGGTATCGGGGCCTGTGCCCAAATGTACGCCCTGGGTCAGGGTGATGTGGGCCACTTCAAAGCTGCCTGCGCCTGCGCAAATGATGGTGCGGTTGGGCGCGTCTTCGCTGGCCATGACCAGCATGGCGGGGACCACAGCGCTGGGGTCCAGGGCCTGCAGCACGGCTTCGGGCATCAGGCCTTCGGTCATGCGGGTGGCCGCTGTAGGAGCCAGGCAGTTCACGCGAATGTGGTGTTTTTCGCCCTCGATCGACAGGGTTTGCATCAGGCCCGCCAACGCCATCTTGGCCGCACCATAGTTGGCCTGGCCAAAGTTACCGTACAAACCGCTCGAAGAGGTGGTCATGACAATGCGGCCGTAGTTTTGCGCTTGCATGATCGGCCACACGGCCTTGGTGCAATGCACCGCGCCCATGACGTGCACGTCCATCACCAGTTTGAAGTCGGCCAGTTCCATCTTGGCAAAACTCTTGTCCCGCAAAATACCCGCGTTGTTCACCAGAATGTCCACCCGGCCCCAGGCGTCCACCGCCTGCTGCACCATGGCCTTGACCGCCTCAAAGTCGGTGACCGATGCGCCATTGACCAGGGCTTCGCCACCGGCTGCGCGGATTTCATCGACCACGGCCTGCGCGGCCGACACCGAGCCGCCCACACCGTGCACATCGCCACCCAGGTCGTTGACCAGCACTTTGGCCCCACGCGCAGCCAACGCCAGCGCGTGTTGTTTGCCCAAACCACCGCCTGCGCCCGTGACGATGGCCACGCGGCCTTTGAAATCGATGCTCATGTGTTTTCCTTGTGACATTGAAAGACCGGCCGGCCCGGTTGGATCTGCTAATCTGGCTTGCATGACCACGCAGCCCGCTGCGCACCGACTTTAATCCAGCCTCCGGGCGCAGACTGTTACCCGATTGACATCCTCATGGAACTGAACACCGAACTCCTGACCGCTCCCCCTTTGGACGCCGCCACGGTAGTGATGCTGCGCGATGGCCCTGGCGGCCTGCAGGTGCTGCTGATGCGCAGACACCAGGCCTCTAATGTGCTGGGCGGTGCCTATGTGTTTCCGGGTGGCAAACTCGATCTGGAGGATCAACACCCAGCTTGGCAACAACGCCTGAGCCAGGACAGCGCCACCTTGCACCAAAGGCTGAGCGAGCCCGACATTCCGGGCGAGCGTGCCAGTGGGCTGTTTGTGGCCGCCATGCGTGAAGCCTATGAGGAATGCCGCGTGCTGTTGGGCTGCGCACCGCACGCCCGGCCTCAGGCACAGGCTCTGTTGCAAGCCTTGCGCAACGGCCAGAGCTGGCACAAGGCCTTTGAGTCCCAGACCCTCAGCTTGCACACCGAATCGCTACTGCCCTGGTGCCGCTGGATCACACCGCGACAGGCCTCGGTCACCAACAAGCGCTTTGATACCCGATTTTTTGTGACCCAGGTGCCCGATGACCAATTGGCCGAGCACGATAACTTTGAGGCCACGGAAGCCCTGTGGATTCAACCGCGTGAGGCGCTGCTGCGCTACTGGGACCGCGAAATCGAACTGGCCCCGCCCCAGATCATGAGCCTGGTCCACCTGAGTCGCCACCCGCACGCCCAAAGCGTGCTGACCGAGGCCCAAAGTCGACGTCCGCCGGTGATCGAGCCCGAGCCATTTGACCAGGACGGCATCCGCACCATTTGTTACCCGGGCGACCCGCGCCACTCGGTCCGGCAAGCTGCCTTCCCCGGCCCCAGCCGCTTGATGTTCAAAAACAAACGCTTTGAACCCGAACAGGGCCTAGCGGCCTTGCTTGACTAAAATGCAGCCCTTCACAGGGTTCAGTCCATGTGATTTCTGTCACCCATCGCCACCAAGCCCATGAGCCACACCCCAGCGCCCGTTTATCTGTCCATCGGCAGGGCCATGGAATTCATTGGGGATGGCCAAGGCGTCTTGACTTTGCTCCAAACACTGCAAGAGACCCTGAGCAATGACTTGCCCCGGCTACAAGCCCTGATCGACCAGGGTGATGTGCTTGGCGCTCAACGCATCCTGCATCAACTCAAAGGCTTCACCCCGGTCTTTTGCGTGGACAGTTTGGTCGATCACGTGGTGCGCGTGGAAGGCTTGAGCAAGCACGCCGAAACCTCCGCGCTGCGCGCGGCCTACAGCCAACTGGCCCCCCAGCTCGAAGCCCTGCGCCACGAAGTGCTGGCTCACCTGGCCCTGCAAAACCCGACCTGAAATCCTCATCCAGACTGTTGTACAGCCAACCAGGCGTCGATTTGGCGCGCGTCATGCACCAGCCGGAGTGCGTCAAAGGCCTGCTGGGCCTCGGGATAGACACGGCGCATGTAATTGAGCCACTGCTTGAGCCGGCCCGCACGGTGCCGCGTGGCCACCCGGGCACTCACACCCAACCAAAAGACCTGCATCAAAGCCACCAGCGTGGACCAGGGCACGCCATGCCCCGGCAAAGGGCTTTTCCCAGTCACCCGCTGTTGTGCAATCGCCAGCGCCAGACCCGGATCGGTCACCATGCCGCGCCCAATCATGAGCCGATCGCAGCCCGTCACCTCGCGGCAACGCAGCGCGTCGGCCACGGTCCAGATTTCTCCATTGGCCACAATCGGCAAACGCACTTGTTGGCGCAAGTCGGCAATGCGGTCCCAGTAAGCAGGCGGGCGATAACCGTGCGCCTTGGTGCGGGCGTGCACCACCAGCTCGCTGGCCCCGGCCGCCTCGATGGCTTGGGCGCAGTCCTCGGCACGGCGGTCGTCGTTGTAACCCAGGCGCATCTTGGCCGTGACTGGAATGTGCGCAGGCACAGCCCGACGCACAGCCGCCACAATCTGCCCCACCAGCTCGGGCTCGTCCAGCAGCACGGCACCGCCCCGGTGCTGGTTCACGGTTTTGGCTGGGCAACCAAAGTTCAGGTCAATGCCATGCGGCTGCAGCTCGGCCAAGGCGGCCGCATTATCGGCCAGACACGCCGGGTCCGAACCCAGCAATTGCACCTTGACCGGCACGCCGGCTGCTGTGCGACTGCGGTTGAGCAACTCGGGCGCGACCCGAATGAAAGCGCGGCGCGGCAAGACCGTGTTGGTCACACGGATGAATTCTGAGACGCACTCATGCACCCCGCCCACGCGCGTGAGCACATCGCGCAACGTGTGGTCGAGCAACCCCTCCATGGGGGCCAGCATGATGTGCATGGGGGTTGTTTTGGAGGCGTCGCGTTCAGCCCAGCTTGCGCTTGAGACGGACTTCTTCAACTTTCACGCCGCCCAGGGGCACGGTACGCGCGGTGTTCATCTCGCGCTTGAAGCCCGCCATTTCATGAAAACGCAATGTCTGTTCATGCAGCAAAGGCAGCCACACCGTGACGTCGGTGCAACCCTCGTCTTCCAGACCTTCACGTGCGGCATCCCACAAGGCCAGGCCCACGCCCTGACCGATGCGCTCGGGTGCAACGTAAATGGCCCAAATTTCACCCGTGGTGTTTTTGCTTTTGGGGTCACGCGAGCGGTCAAAGCCCACAAAACCCAGCATCTCCTGGCCTTGGGTGGCCACCATGACTTGGGGCTCCCCAAACTCGATCGCTTCTTTCCAATAGGCCACCCGCTTGGGCATGGGCGTGGCATCCCAATGGGCATCAGGCACTTGGCCTGCATAAGCGGCACGGCAGGCACGCACATGCAAAGCAGCCACGGCGGAGGCGTCTTGAAGGTTGGCAAATCGGACTTGGATATCGGACATGGCTTGAACTTGAAGAGAAGAGAAGAAAACAACGCACCGCGACCTCAGGTCATTCGGTGCCGAACCCGACATTGTCGCCGCATCGGTTATCTTCAACGGATGTGCTTGATTTTGAAATGTGCCCAAAGCTGGTTTTTGAGGCTCAGTGTGGTGACGGCCTTCACCGTTTTACATAGTATGGCCAGTGCTCAAGCCCCCGTTCGTTTTGCCGACGACATGGCCGAGCGTACCCGCGCCTGCACCACCTGCCATGGTGAGCAAGGCCGCGCCGGGCCTGACGGTTATTACCCACGGCTGGCTGGAAAACCAGCGGGTTATCTGCACAACCAACTGCGCAACTTCGCCGAGGGTCGTCGCCATTACGATTTGATGGCCCGCTTGGTCGATCCCCTGACCGATGCCTATTTGGGCGAGATGGCGCAGTACTTTGCCAGTCTTCAACTGCCCTACCCCGCACCCAAGGCCAACAACGCCATCACCCCCGAGCGCCTGGCCAAAGGCCAGCAACTGGTCATGCATGGCGATGCCTCTCGGGGTTTGCCTGCCTGTATCCAGTGCCACGGCGTGCGCCTGACAGGCGTTCAACCCAATGTGCCGGGGCTGCTGGGCTTGCCGCTGGACTATTTGAATGCCCAGCTG
>CANHUM010000041.1 GCA_947463845.1 Comamonadaceae bacterium | reverse complement strand
GGCGGTCGGTGAGCAGGGTGACTTCGCTCACGAGTGGGTAGACCCGAGTGACCTGCCCCACCACCCCCGCAGCGTCGATGACCGCCGAGCCCGTGATGATGCCCATCAGATGGCCACGGTCTACCACGACGCGACGCGTGTACGGGTCTGCTGTGTCATACAGCACTTCGACGGCTTTGCTTGGACCCCCCACGCTGGTGCGTAACTCAAGCAGTTGGCGCAGGCTGTCATTTTCCTGGCGCAGTTGTTCCACTTGTTGCAGTCGTTGGGCCTGAGCGATGGTTTTGGTTTCAAAAGACAAAGCCGCATCACGGGCAGATTCGACATTCCCCAGGTAGTTATCGATGACGCCCCACAAACGCCCAGGTTGCAAAGACAGCCATTGCAAAGGAGAAAGTGCCACCGCGACGCCCGCACGCAAGGGTTGAGAAATCTGCAGGCGGTGGTCTGCTGCCATCAACACAAGTGACAACAGGCTGAGCAAAACGAGTTTGGTGGTCGTGGACAGGCCCTGCCGAAAAATCGGTGGGGCGCTGCGCTCAAAAGTATCCAGGGCCATGGGATTTTGGACCGGATGAGGGAAAAGAAGGGTGGTGCTTTATTCGCTGGTGAAGATGCTGCCGAGCTGGTCCATGCGTTCAAGTGCCATGCCGCAACCCCTTGCCACGCAGGTGAGGGGGTCTTCGGCCACCAGCACAGGCAAACCGGTTTCTTCGGCCAGCAAACGGTCCAGGTCGCGCAGCAACCCACCTCCCCCCGTCAGCATCATGCCGCGGTCGGCAATGTCGGCGCCCAATTCTGGGGGGGTGTGTTCCAGTGCGGTTTTGACGGCCGATACGATTTGGTTGAGCGGATCGGTCAGGGCTTCCAGGATTTCATTGGAACTGATCGTGAAGCTGCGCGGCACGCCCTCGGACAGGTTACGGCCCTTGACTTCCATTTCCTTGACTTCGCTGCCGGGGAAGGCCGAGCCAATTTGTTTCTTGATGGCCTCTGCGGTCGGCTCGCCAATCAGCATGCCGTAGTTGCGGCGGATGTAGTTGATGATGGCTTCGTCGAACTTGTCACCGCCTACGCGCACGCTGCCCTTGTAGACCATGCCGCCCAGCGAGATCACGCCCACTTCGGTGGTGCCGCCACCGATGTCAACCACCATGGAGCCGGAGGCTTCAGACACGGGCAAGCCGGCGCCAATGGCAGCGGCCATAGGCTCTTCGATCAAATACACCTCAGAAGCCCCTGCGCCCAAGGCCGATTCGCGAATGGCGCGGCGCTCGACCTGGGTGGAGCCGCAAGGGACGCAAATGATGATGCGCGGGCTGGGACGGAAGGTGCTGCGGGGGTGCACCATGCGGATGAACTGCTTGAGCATCTGCTCGGTCACGGTGAAGTCGGCGATCACGCCGTCCTTCATGGGGCGGATGGCTTCGATGTTGCCGGGCACTTTGCCCAACATGGCCTTGGCTTCGTGGCCCACGGCTTGCAGGGTCTTTTTGCCTTGGGGGCCACCTTCGTGGCGAATCGCCACCACAGAGGGCTCATCAAGGACGATGCCTTTGTCGCGCACAAAGATCAGGGTGTTGGCGGTACCCAGGTCAATGGCCAGATCGCTGGAGAAATAACGGCGGAAAGAGGAAAACATGAGGAATCCTTTGGTACGCACACCCTAGGCTGTCAGACAAAGCTGCAATTCAGTGGCACAGCATTCAAATGGGGTAGGTCAAAACGGGTGCTTGGCGGGGCATTCTGAGCCCTTGAGCAAACACAGGATAATACCCGATACCCCCATCATTGAGTGGCCTCGGGCTTGCGCAATGCACCAAAAAACACCCCATCAAAAGTCTTTTTGAAACATGTCGTTGACCTCACAGGATATTGCCCGGATCGCTAATCTCGCAAGGTTAGAACTTAAGCCCGAAGAAAGTGAGCGCATGCTCGTGCAAATCAACGGCTTTTTTGGCATCGTCGAGGCCATGCAGGCCGTGGACACCACGGGCATCGAGCCCATGGCGCACCCTGTGGCGGCCATTCAGGACATCGCGCTGCGCCTGCGGCCCGATGTGGCCAGCGAGCCCAACCAACGCGATCTCAACCAGCAAAGCGCCCCCGCCGTCGAGCGTGGCCTGTTCCTGGTTCCCAAAGTCATCGAGTAAGCCATGAGTGAATTGCACAACTTAAGCGTGAAAGCGCTGGCCAACCTGTTGCAGACCCAACAGGTCAGCGCGGTCGAAGTCGCCACACGGTTTCTGGCCCGCATGGGCGGTAACCCGCACAACGCCTATCTGGACATTGACAGTGAAGTGACGCTGGCCCAGGCCCGTGCCTCCGACGCCAAACTGGCCGATGGCACGGCTGGCCCGCTGGAAGGCGTGCCCATAGCGCACAAAGATGTGTTCGTCACCCGCGATTTCGCGACCACCGCAGGCTCCAAAATGCTCAGCGGCTACCGTTCGCCCTTTGACGCCACCGTGGTGCAACGTCTGCGTACGGCGGGCATGGTCACTTTGGGCAAGCTCAATTGCGACGAATTTGCCATGGGCTCGGCCAATGAAAACTCGGCCTACGGCCCGGTGCAAAACCCTTGGGACACGACACGCGTGCCGGGGGGCTCGTCGGGTGGCAGTGCTGCCGCCGTGGCCGCGGCCCTGGCCCCGGCAGCGACGGGCACCGACACGGGTGGCTCGATCCGCCAGCCTGCCAGCTTTTGCGGCATCACGGGCATCAAACCCACCTACGGCCGCGCATCACGTTACGGCATGATCGCCTACGCCTCCAGTCTGGACCAAGCCGGTCCCATGGCCCGCACGGCCGAAGACTGCGCCCTTTTGCTCAGCGCCATGTGCGGTGGCGACATCGACCGCGACTCGACGTCCCTGGACATGCCGACCGAGGACTTTGCAGCATCGCTGAACAACTCGCTTGATGGCTTGCGCATTGGCATTCCCAAAGAGTTTTTTGGCGAAGGCTTGTCGGCCGATGTGCGTGCTGCGGTGGACAGCGCTTTGCGCGAATATGAAAAGCTGGGTGCCAAGCTGGTGCCCATCAGCCTGCCGCGCACCGAGTTGTCCATTCCGGTCTATTACATCATTGCCCCGGCCGAAGCCAGCTCCAACCTCAGCCGCTTTGACGGCGTGAAGTTCGGCCACCGTGCCAAGGACTACACCGACCTGGTGGACATGTACAAAAAGACCCGCGCCGAAGGCTTTGGCAACGAGGTCAAGCGCCGCATCATGACGGGCGCCTATGTGCTGAGCCACGGCTACTACGACGCCTACTACCTGCAGGCGCAAAAAATCCGTCGCATGATCGCCGATGATTTCCAGAATGCGTTCAAACAATGTGACGTGATTGCCGGCCCGGTAGCGCCTTCGGTGGCCTGGAAGTTTGGCGAGAACGCCAATGACCCGGTGGCCGACTATTTGGCCGACATCTTCACCCTGCCCGCTTCGCTGGCGGGCCTGCCCGGCATGAGCGTGCCTGCAGGCTTTGGGGCGGGCGGCATGCCCGTGGGCTTGCAGCTGATCGGCAACTACTTCAAGGAAGCCCAGCTGCTAAACGCTGCGCACCGCTTGCAGCAGGCCACCGATTTCCACCTGCAAAAACCGGCAGGAGTCTGAACAACATGAACAAACTTGTCCAAGGCTACGAAGTCGTCATTGGCTTTGAAACACACGCCCAACTCTCAACCCACAGCAAGATTTTCAGCCGTGCGCCTACGGCCTTTGGTGCCCAAGCCAACACCCAAGCCTGCGCGGTGGACATGGCTCTGCCCGGCACTCTGCCCGTGATGAACATTGGTGCGGTCGAGCGCGCCATCGCGTTCGGCCTGGCCATCAACGCCCATGTGGCCGAGCGCAGCATTTTTGCGCGCAAAAACTATTTTTACCCCGACCTGCCCAAGGGCTACCAGATCAGCCAGTTCGAGATCCCAGTGGTGCAAGGCGGCGAGGTGTCCTTCTTTTTGGAGGAAGGCAAAGAGACCGTGCACAAAACCGTGCGCCTGGAACGTGCGCACTTGGAAGAAGATGCGGGCAAATCGCTGCATGAAGACTTCATTGGGCAAAGTGGCATCGACCTGAACCGCGCCGGCACACCGCTCTTGGAGATCGTGACCCAGCCCGATATCCGCAGCAGCGAAGAAGCCGTGGCCTACGCCAAAGAGCTGCACAAGATCGTCACCTGGATCGGCATCTGCGACGGCAACATGCAAGAAGGCAGCTTCCGCTGCGACGCCAACGTGTCGGTACGCAAACCCGGGGCACCGCTGGGCACCCGCCGCGAGATCAAGAACTTGAACTCCTTCAAGTTCATGCAGCAGGCCATCGACTACGAAGTGCGCTGGCAGATTGACCAGATCGAAGACGGCCACACCATCCAGCAGGCCACCGTCTTGTTTGACCCCGACACGGGCGAGACACGCGCCATGCGCACCAAAGAAGACGCCGCCGACTACCGCTACTTTCCGGACCCGGACCTGCCTCCTTTGGTGATCGGCCGCGACTGGGTTGAGCGCGTCAAAGGCGAAATGGCCGAGTTGCCCCGCGTCATGGCAGAGCGCTTTGTGCGCGACTACGCCCTGCCCGAATACGATGCCACGCAACTCACGCAAAGCAAGGCGGTTGCTGCCTACTTTGAAGCTACGGCCCAGGCCTGCGGCCAGGCCAAACTGGCCAGCAACTGGATCATGGGCGAAGTCTCACGCCGTTTGAATGCGAGCGAACTCAGCATCGAGCAAGCACCCGTCAGCGCCGCGCAACTCGCGGCCCTGATCGGCCGCATCACCGACAACACCATCAGCAACAACGCAGCGCGTCAGGTGTTTGAAGGCTTGTGGAACCAAGAGGGCGAAGTCGACGCCATCATCGAAGCCAAGGGCCTCAAGCAGATGAACGACACCGGCGAGCTTGAAAAAATCATCGACGACGTTTTGGCCGCCAATCCCAAGACTGAGGAAGAGTTCAAGGCCGGCAATGCCAAGGCGCTCAACGGCCTCGTTGGCCCGATCATGAAAGCCAGCAAGGGCAAGGCCAATCCGGGGCAGGTGAATGCCTTGCTGATGAAGAAACTGGGTTGACGGTCAGGCGCCGGACCGTCAAAGCAGAGCTGAAAAATCCCTCAGCGGATGGCGTCTGTTCTCACGCGTTGACGTTCACCACCACCCGCCCACGCACCTGCCCCGCCAAAATTTCTGCGCCCAGACCCATGGCCTCGGCCAGGCCGACTTCCCGGGTCATGCGCTCCAGCTGGGCGGTGTCCAGGTCTTGTGCCAAACGCGCCCAGGCCGCTTCGCGAACGGCACGCGGGGCCATCACGCTGTCGATGCCCACCAGGGTCACGCCGCGCAGGATGAAGGGCGCCACGCTCGATGGAAAGTCCATGCCTTGCGCCAAACCGCAGGCAGTGACCACGCCGCCGTATTTCGTGCTGGCGCAGGCGTTGGCCAGGGTGTGGCTGCCCACGGTGTCGACCACGCCGGCCCAACGCTCTTTGGCCAGCGGTTTTCCGGGTGCGGACAGTTCGGCCCGGTCCATCACGTCGGCCGCGCCCAGCTGGCGCAAGTAGTCGGCTTCTTGCAGGCGGCCGGTGCTGGCCACCACGCGAAAGCCCAGCTTGGCCAGCAGCGCAATGGCCACGCTGCCCACGCCGCCGCCTGCACCGGTGACCAAAATGTCACCCTTGTCCGGCGTAACGCCGTGCTTTTGGAGGGCCATCACGCACAGCATGGCGGTATAACCCGCCGTGCCAATGGCCATGGCTTGGCGCGGGGTGAAGGCGGCGGGCAACTTCACCAGCCAGTCGCCTTTCAGGCGCGCCTTTTGTGCCAGACCACCGCTGTGGTTCTCGCCCACGCCCCAGCCATTCAGGACAACCTGGTCACCGGCTTTGAACAGTGGGTGTTGGCTGTCGGTCACGGTGCCGGCCAGGTCAATGCCGGGCGTGAGCGGGAACTTGCGCACCACGGGTGATTTGCCGGTGATGGCCAATCCATCTTTGTAGTTGATGGTGGAGTAGTCCACCAGAACCGTCACATCGCCTTCAGGCAAAGCACTGTCGTCCAAGGTTTGCAGTGTGCAGCGGTAACCGGCGTCGTCTTTGTGGATTTGCAGGGCTTGGTAGGTCATGGGGGTCTTTCAAAATACGAAAACGTTCAATGGCTGTTGGGCATTCATTTGCGGTTGACCAGCACAATGCCCACCGCCACCAGCGCCAAGGACAGCACCAGGGTCAGGGTCACGGCTTCGCCGAGCCAAAGCGCACCAAACAACAGCGCAAACAATGGTGTCAGGAACACAAAGGTCGAGATCTTGGTGGCCGGGTAGTGGCCCAGCATCCACATCCAGGCCAGGTAGCTGGCAAAGGCACCCACCACGGTTTGCAAGGCCACCGAGCCCATCGCAAAGCCGCTCCAGGCCCGATCCCAGGGCTCGCCCATTCCGTGCGACAGTGCGACCAGCACGAGGGTGCTCACGGCCAGTTGGTAAAACAGCAGCTTTTCAGCCGAGATGCGGGTCAGGTTGCAAGCGCGGATGGCCACGGTGGTCAGGCCCCACAAGGCGCCGGCCGCCAGGCCCATCAGGTCGCCCATGGCTTCGCCGCCGCCCAGGCCCTCGCGCAGTGCAAACACCACAGCCGCAAATGCACAGGCCATGCCCAACCACTGCAGCGGCCTGAGCTTTTCGGTGTGGATGAACAAGGGCAGCAGTGCCGCCACCCAAAAGGGCGAGGTGTACAAGAACACCGTCAGGCGTGAGGCCGAGGTGTGCTGCAGCCCGATGTAAAGGAAGGCGAATTCGGCCGCAAACAGGCAGCCCACCAACAAGCCCGCCCACAAACTGCCGTCGCGCTCAAACAGGCGCACCCCGCGCCACAGGCACCACATCCACAACAGCAAGGTGGCCCCGAGGCCGCGCACGGCCGACAGGAATACCGGCGGCAACTCGGCCACGGTGGCCTTGACCATGACTTGCTGAAAGCCCCAAAACATGCAACACACCAGCAGCATGCCCACGGCCAGGGCATCCAGATGGTCTTTGCGGGGGCGGGTAGACAGGCTCATGCCAGAGATTGTGCCCTTGCCTGCGCGAGCAAGCTGTCACGCCTGGATCGCCAAGGTCAGCACGGTTAACATGACTGATCCAGGCGTCAGTGAGCGCCTGATGGACTTGCGTTGTGTCGCCCAGTGATTTTTGACCCCCTTATGCGCCATTCACAAGCTGCCCTGTCCGCCCTGTCGCGTCGTGACTTGCACCGCATGGCCTTGGCCACAGCACTGGCCCCATGGGCAGCGGTCGGGGCTCTCGCCCAGGGCACGCCTGTACGCTGGCAGGTCAACCCGTTCAGCCTGGGGGTGGCCAGTGGCCAGCCGCAGCCAACCAGCGTGGTACTGTGGTCACGCTTGCGCATCCATGAAGCCGATGCTGCCCAACGCGCGCAAGGCGTGCCAGTGGTCTGCGAGCTGTTTGCCGACGAGGCTTTGCGCCAGCCGGTACGCCAGTGGCGACTGAGCGCCGACCCCAGCCGGGGACACAGTCTGCATGTGCTGGCCGACGGCTTGCAGCCGGGACGGTATTACTGGTACCGTTTTGTGTCAGGCCATGCCATCAGCCCGGTGGGTCGGACCCGCACCAGCCCGGCCCTGAACGATCCGGTGCGCCGATTGCGTTTGGCCCTGGCATCGTGCCAGCACTATGAACAGGGCCACTATGCGGCACATCGTCACATGGCGGCGCAAGATCTGGACTTGGTGCTGTTTGTGGGCGACTACATCTATGAAAGCAGCAACAAGAATTTCAAGTTGCGCTCGCATGAAAGCGGCATGCCCTTTTCACTGGATGAGTACCGTGCCCGGCATGCGCATTACAAGTCAGACCCTGACTTGCAGGCCTGTCACGCGGCCCATCCCTGGCTCATGACCTGGGACGACCACGAGGTGGTGAACGATTACGCCAACGATCTGGACCGGAATTTCACCGATCCGGCGGTGTTTTTGCAGCGCCGGGCGGCGGCGTACCAGGCTTATTTTGAGCACATGCCCTTGCGCCTGGGGCCCGATCCCAAACAGCCCAGCCAGATGCGCATTCACGACCGCATGGCTTGGGGCACCTTGGCCGAATTGTGGACCTTGGACTGCCGTCAGCACCGCGATCACCAGGCCTGCCCTGACCTGATGCGCGGTGGTGGCCGGGTGGTGATGGGCTGCGACGCCTTGAACGACCCGGCGCGCAGCATGTTTGGCGCAGCGCAAGAAGCGTGGTTGACGGCTGGTCTCACGCAAAGTCAGCGCCGTTGGAAGCTGCTGGCACAGTCCACCTTGATGGCCACCAGCGGCATCCAGACCCCTTTGGGCCGCAGCACCTTCACCGATGGCTGGGACGGTTACCCGCAAGCCCGCACCAGATTGCTGCAGACCATTGCGGATGCGCGATTGAGCGATGTGGTCATGCTCGGTGGTGATGTGCACACCAATGTGGCCGCACAGTTGCGTCTGCAGCCGGGCGATGAGCGCTCGCCGGTGGTGGCCAGTGAGCTGGTCACCACATCGGTCTCCACCCGGGGGATGTCCCAGAAGATTGCGGCCCAAATCCAGCGCGACAACCCCGACATTCGCCATGCCCGTTCGGATGAGCGGGGGTACACCCTGATCGATGTCCGTCCCGAGCAGCTGGATGCACAGTTTTTGACCACACCCCATCCGGTCTTGTCCCAAGCTGCCTTGGGTGTCCAGGGGCGCTGGTCGGTACGCCAAGGTGTGGCCGGTGTAGAGCCGGGTACATGAAATGACCTGTCGGTATCCAAGGGTAACTATTGGGTCATTTTCGAGGTGCCCCAGCTAAAATGGGTTCATGCAAACAGAAATCCAATCCGCGCCCAAAAAGTCATTCAAAGTTCAGATGCTTGCCGCACGAGAGACCGCGATCATCCAGTCGGTCAACCGTCTGTTGGCCGAAAAGGGCTTTGATGCGATGACGGTGGATGAGGTGGCGGCCGAGGTGGGCATTGCCAAAGCCAGTTTGTATAAACACTTCACCAGCAAGGAAGAGCTGGCCTGTGCCGCCATGGTCACGGCCATGCGCCGTGCGCAAGAGGTGATCCAGAGCACGGACCCCAAACTGGCGCCGCTGGACAAAATCAAGGCCGTCACGCGTTGGACCATGACGCTCAAGCTGCAAGGCCTGATGCCTTCACTGCCCAGCCAGAACTCCAGCTTGCGGGCCACCTTGATGGCCAGCAAGGATTACATGGATGGCTTGATGGAAGTGAGCGATGCTTTGGGCGGCTGGATTGAGGAGGCCCAGGCGAAAGGCCAAATCAACAAAGCCCTGCCTCCTGTCGCCGTGCTCTACACCT
>CANHUM010000040.1 GCA_947463845.1 Comamonadaceae bacterium | reverse complement strand
GACGCGCCACTGTTCAGTCGCTTCCAGATCGAGCACCAGATCGAATCGGCCTACGCCCGCACGGTGCAACTGCCTTCGGGCGGCGCCATCGTGATTGACCACACCGAGGCCCTGGTGTCGGTGGACGTGAACTCGGCCCGCGCCATCAAGGGTGGCGACATCGAGGAAACCGCCACCCGCACCAACCTGGAAGCCGCCGATGAAGTGGCCCGCCAGATGCGCTTGCGCGACCTGGGCGGCCTGATCGTGATTGACTTCATTGACATGGAAGAGGCCAAAAACCGCCGCGAAGTGGAGAACCGCTTGCGCGACGCGCTGCGCCAAGACCGTGCCCGCGTGCAATTTGGCTCGATCAGCAAGTTCGGCTTGCTGGAAATGAGCCGTCAGCGTTTGAAGCCTGCCTTGAGCGAAGGCGCCTCCATCCCTTGCCCTCGTTGCGGTGGTGCTGGCCATATTCGCGACACGGAGAGCTCGGCGCTGCAAATTTTGCGCATCATCCAAGAAGAGTCCATGAAGGACAACAGCGCCGCCGTGCACGCCCAAGTGCCGGTGGAGGTGGCGTCTTTCCTGCTCAATGAAAAGCGCTCCGAGATCGCCAAGATCGAGCTGCAGCAACGCATCAATGTGCTGTTGGTGCCCAACAAATCGCTGGAAACGCCACACTACAAGCTCGAACGCCTGAAGCACGACGACCCGCGTCTGGACCGCATCGAAGCCAGCTACAAAATGGCCGAAGAGATTGAAGATGCGACCACGGTGACACGCCGCTCGCAAGAGCCCACCAACAAGCAAACCCCGGTCATCAAGGGTGTGCTGCCTGATGCGCCTGCACCGATGACACCGACCAAACCTGAAGCGCCTGCGGCGACGGCCAAGCCTGCTGGCAAAGCCGCTGCGCCGGTGGTTGCACCTGCCACTGCTTCTGGTGGCTTCTTTGGTTGGCTCAAAAGCCTGTTTGGCGGCAATGCTGCCGAGCCGGTGGCTGCTCCTGCGGTCAAGAAAGACGAAAAGTCCCGCGAAGGCCGCCGAGAAGGTGGTCGCGAGGGTGGTCGCGAATCGGGTCGTGATGGCCGCCGTGGTGGTCGCAGAGGCGAACGCAGCGAAGGCGCCAACAACGAAGTTCGTGCCCCCCGCGAAGGTGGACGCCGAGGTGAAGGACGCGCTGACGCACGCACAGAGGCCCGTTCAGAAGGTCGTGTTGAAGGTCGTGAAGGCGATGCCCGCCCGGCTCGCGGTGATCGCGCAGAGCGTGGCGAGCGCCATGAGCGTCCAGCACGCGAGGGCCGCAAAGATGCTCGCGGTGAAGGCCGCACCGATGCCCAGCCAGAGCTGACCGCCGAAGGCGTGGAAGCGCGTCCAGAGCGTGCGCCTCGCGAAGGTCGCCGTGAGCGTGGCGAACGCGGTGGTGAAGGCCGTCGCGAACGGGGTGAGCGCCGCCAAGGTGAAGCGGCTGCAGACCAGACTGCGTCCACCTCGGACACGCCTGCTGCAGAGGCCTTGGATACCCAGAACCAGATCCAATCCAATGCCGCTCCTGACAATACAGGCGAGCGTCGTGAACGCCGTTCACGTGACCGTTACGGCCGCGACCGTCGTGAACGCAACGGTGAAATGCGCACGGACAACGCCAGTGAAGAAGGCCAAGCGGATGCAGCTGCCGCTTCATCAAACGTGACCGCCCCAGCCGAAGAGCGACCAGCAAGCCGCTCTTACTTTGAACGTGCTCAGGCCAGTGCCGTGTCCGCTGAGCCGGTCAATGCACCTGCTCAGTCCACTGACACCCAGCTCAGCTCACCCATCGCTGTCAGCGTGGCGTCCATCGCAACGCCTGTCAGCGTATCGGCCATGGCCCCCTCCGAGGCCCCTGGGGTTGTGGCCCAGGTTGCGGTGGCATCGACTGCAGTCGTGTCTGAAGTTCCCGCACCAGCCCCTATGCCAGTGGCCACGCGCTTCGAACTGCCCATCGACCGTCTGGAACAACTCGCCCAGGCGTCCGGTCTGATCTGGGTGAATTCGGACAGTGCCAAAGTGGCGGCTGTCCAAGCGGCGATTGCAGCAGAGCCACAACCCGCGCGTGTGCCCCGTGAGCGCCCACCGGCAGTGGTCTTGAACGAAGGCCCTCTGGTGCTGGTGGAAACGCGCAAAGACCTCAGCGAGCTGAAAGTACCATTCTGATGATGGTGGCAGGCCACTGAGGCCTCCCGGGAAACCGGTTCAGGTCGTCGAACACAGGGCCGCCTGCTTCCAAGCGGTGGCGGCCTCTGCGGCCTCCTGGCGTTGCTCGGCCAATTCGGCCAACGCGATCCAGGCTTTTCTCTGGAGTACGGAGCTTTCCAGATTTTTGACCGCTTGGGTCAACAGACTTTGGGCTTTCCCCCACAGTCGGTGACGCAGGCAGATCATGCCCGCCAGGTATTGCAAATGGGCAGATCTGGGCTGTGACTTTTGCGCACTCTCCAATCGGGAGAGCCAGACCAACGCATCCTCTTCCTCCATACCCGGCAAGCAGGCATCAAAGGCGTGGACAACACTGAGGAGCTGCTCGGGCGACCAATTGGAACGCATCGACTCCAGGGGACTCCACAGTTCCTGCAGCCAGGATCTGGCCACACGCGGCGAGCCCCCCAACTTCAACCAGCGGAGCACCGCTTGAGCCGCCACATCGGGCATGAGGCGCTGTGCAGGCGTCAAACGCTGCCAGGTGCGCTGCAGTGCGTCAGCATCGTGCGTGTGCTTCAACAACTCCAAGACCAGGCGTGACACCAGGCTGTCGGCAGCGGCCGGCGAAAACGCCTTGTGCTTGGCCAGCAAAGTGGCCGTCTCCAATGCCTGGGCCGGTTGACTCGCCAGACGAGCTGCCTTGAGCTGAAGTCGCATGGCCACCATTCGCCGCCCCGCTGCAGGAGGCAAAGTCTTTAACTGGTCCAGACTGGCAGCTGCATCACGGTCATCCAGCAACCAACGCGCTGCTCGCAAATGCGAGCCCTCCAGCAAGGTTTGGCGATCGCTGCCTTGCGCTTGCGCGGCCTGCTGCAGGGCTTGGTCCAGATGGTGCTGTCGTTGGTCCTTGTCTTGCAGAGCATGACTGGCCTCAGCGGCCATGATGTGTGCCAGCGTGCGCAACGAGACGGCATGCTCCAAAGTCACCCCGGAGGCTGCCAGCAAGGCTTCTTTGGCCAATGTCTGCTCGGCGGCTTTGCGGGCACGCAAAAAACGACCCGCCATGAAGTGGCCGATCGAGTCCAGCAGGGCTGCATGACTGGCCCTTTCTTTTTGCTGCAAGCGCCATTGCTGGGCTTTTTTCGGCAAAGAAAGAAAGGCCTCCAAGGCTCTCTGGGCAAAAATCACCAGCAGCACCACAGAAGCCACCATCAGGAAGGCGAAATTGAGGGAAATGTCCACCCTGTGGGGGTACAAAAACAAACTCACCGTACCTTGGTTATTGCCCGCCAGCCAAGCCCCTGCGGCAGCCAATGCAAACAAAGTGATGAGCCACAACGCCGCACGCATGTTGATTTACCTTCCCGCTGCGGCCGTGCTCAGGGCCGTCAAAGAGGCTTCAATGCGGGGCACCTGGGCCATGCGCACTTGCTCATTGGTTTGCTCCAGCAACTGCAACAACTGGGTGGTGCGCCTCGATTGCGGTTCGGCATAGCGTCGCACCAAAATGGCCGCGGCACTCAGATCGGCCCGCACGCTGTCTTTTTGCCGCGCCAAAAGCCCCAGACGGGCATTGAGCAACTTGAGCTTGAGGTTTTCGCGCACAAAATAAGCCTGTTCAGGCGACAACAAAGCTGCCTCGGGGGCGTCGATTCGGCTGACCCTCAACAAACTTTTGAATTCATCCCCCATGCGGGTCAAACCGGCCATCCACCAGGAAGACGGGGCGGGTGCGAGCGCCTGTTCTGGCGGTTGACGCACCTTGCTTTGCTGCGACAGGGCCTCATTGGCCAGCACCAGTCCATCGACCAAGGCGACACCCTCATCGAGTTTGACCATCAAACCCGGCAAGTCAAACCCGGGCAAGTTGTTGAGTCGCTCCAGGTCTTTTTCCAGCGCGCGAGCCAAGGGCATCAGTCGGGGCTGAGCCGTGCGCTGCACCCGCTTTTGTGCCGACTGCAAAGCGGCCAGCAAGGGCTCTGTGCTGCCGGTCATCACCGATTGCTGCTGGGCGATGCGCAAAGCCGATTCAATGTCGACCAACAGCGTCTCGTCACGAGAGCGTGACAAGCTTTGCATCAAATCTTCAACTTGGGCGCGCTGGGTGGCCAGTTCTGCCAGTCGGGCTTCCAGGAGCACCAACCGTGCAGCACTGTCTTGCACGGTTTCCTGGGCTTGCTTGGCCCAGGTTTTGGCTTCCAGCGCTTGTGTTCCAGCATCTGCGCTTTGCCGAGCCAGCTGCTCCTGGATGCGTGAGAGCTTCTGCCACAAGAACAAAGACAACAACAATGCCACCACGGCCAAAGCGCCCACCAAAACCACGAGCAGCTTGGCGCGCTGATCCGTTGGCGTGCTGGTGGCCACCGGCTCGGTGGCAGGACGAGGGTCTGAGGCGACTTCTGTGGGGGATGTCATGCCAAGGATTTTATCGACAGCGCCTGGGCTTCCAGACCTGCGGGGACCAAATCAACATCAGGCCAACCGGATTCTTTCAACTTCTGGGCAATACGAGGATGGGTGGCCAATGCTTTGGCCTGATCCAGCGGCAGATCGGGGCAGGCTTGACGCAAGAAAAGCGCCGCCTCCGAGCTGCTGAACAACCACCTGCTGCCATCGCCCATGGCCTGGCGTATCCGGTTTTGCTGCGCCGGGGACAACCGGGGTGGCCGGCGCACATAAGCCGCCGTCTGAAGCACCTTCAATCCCGCTGCTTCCATCTGCAGAGCCAGCCAGTCTCGCCCCGCCAAGTGGCCATCCGCATCGGCGCCGCGCACGATCAAAACCGCAGGCTGTGCACCGTTGGACGCATGAACAGCCGCCCTGACACGACCTTCCACCAAAGCCCACAAGGCTTCCGAGTCGAATTGCGGCGCCCCCTCATCGGGCGAGTCAATCCGTTCCACCGGCCAGCCCGCCGCCTCCAACGCGGCCCGGGTGCCAGGACCGGTCGACCAGGCTCGGCAGATCGGCAGGGGCATGTTCGCAGGCCGGGCCGCCATGAAAAAACGCACCGCATTGGCACTGACAAACATCACCGCCAAATGGCCAGGCACCGCCTGCCAGGCTTGCGCCAGCGCCGAGGGCTCGGGCAAAGCGGCAATCTCGATCAGGGGCAAGGTTTCACAGGGAACCCCCAGCGACTGCAAGGCGTCGGCCCAGGCCTGCGCCTCACGGTCGGGACGGGTCACGATCACCCGCCAAGAGGCAGGGGCAGAGCTCAATGCGCTCCGCCGTCTCGCAAGGCTTGCGCCACGCTCAGGCCCAGAGCTTCGGCCGCCTGCAGGCCATCGGTGCTGGCTTGCGCGTCGGCGGTGACCAACGTGGTGGCACCTTCCGGGTCACCCCAGGCCGCTTGCAGCTTGAGCACACCACCCTCGATGGTGGCGTGCGCGGCCAAGGGCATGGAGCAGCTGCCGCCCATGGCACGGCTCACGGCACGCTCGGCCGCCACGCGCCGCCAGGAAGGTGCATCGGCCAACTGCGCCAGCAGGGCACGCAAATCGGCCCGGTCGCTGCGGATTTCGATGCCCAAAGCGCCCTGCCCTGCGGCGGGCAGCATCTGGTCGGTCTCAAAAATGTGGCGAATCCGATCAGACAGGCCCAGGCGCTTGAGGCCCGCTGCCGCCAACACAATGCCCGCATACTGACCCTCGTCCAGTTTGCGCAGCCGGGTGTCCAAATTGCCACGCAGGGGCTCGATCTTCAAATCGGGGCGCAAGGCCCGCAGCAACACGGTGCGGCGCAAGCTGGATGTGCCCACCACAGCGCCTTGTGGCAAGTCTTCCAGACGGGCGTATTGCGGCGAGACCCAGGCGTCGCGGGGGTCTTCTCGCGCCATCACGCAGGCCAGCTCAAAGCCCTCAGGCATGTCCATGGGCACATCCTTGAGCGAGTGCACGGCAATGTCGGCATGACCCTCTTGCAGCGCCACCTCCAGCTCCTTGACGAACAAGCCCTTGCCGCCCACCTTGGACAGGCTGCGGTCCAGGATCTGGTCGCCCTGGGTGGTCATCCCCAGCAAGCTGACCGAACAACCAAGTCCCTCCAGCAAAGACTTGACGTGTTCGGCCTGCCACAGCGCCAGGCGGCTCTCACGGGTGGCGATGACGATGGAGGTGGGTTTGGACACGGTCACAGCGGGAATTCCTGAAAAAAATTTGACCCCATCAAAATGAAATCAATGGGGGGTTTTGTCTCTCCCATCGATGCTAGCATGATGTCAAGGGAAATTGACACTGCCGTCATAACCACTTTCAGATCCAGCAACAGACGATGAAACAGGCTGCACCCGACTCCGCCTTGCTCGACCCCAGCCCTCAGCGCAGCGCATCGCGTGAAAAACGCGACAGCGAACGCCCCTTGGTCGAGGACATCCGCTTACTGGGTCGCATTCTGGGCGATGTGATCCGAGTGCAGGAAGGACCTGAGGCTTACGAGCTGGTCGAGCAAATTCGAAAGCTCTCGGTCGCTTTCCGCCGCGACGCCGACCACGAAGCCGACAAGGCGCTGAAAAAACTGCTCAAAAGCCTGAGCGGCGACCGCGCCGTGAGCGTGATCCGCGCCTTCACCTATTTTTCGCACCTGGCGAACCTGGCCGAAGACCGCCACCACATCCGCCGCCGCGCCATCCACGAGCGGGCAGGCCACACCCAAGAAGGCAGCATCGACGTGGCGCTGCAGCGTCTGCGTTGGGCGGGCATCACGCCGCGCAGCATTTCCGACATGCTGGCCACCAGCTACGTCTCGCCCGTGCTCACGGCCCACCCGACCGAGGTGCAGCGCCAAAGCATCCTGGACGCCGAGCGCGACATTGCTCACCTGCTGACCGAGCGCGACGCCATCAAGGCCCGCGCTGCTGCCGTGAATGCCACCAAGGACGCGCTCAGTCCCAAAGAGCTGGCCGCCAACGAGCTGCAGATGCGCGCCCGCGTGATGCAGCTGTGGCAAACCCGTCTGCTGCGCTTGACCAAACTCACCGTGGGCGACGAGATCGAGAATGCACTGAGCTATTACGAAGCCACGTTTTTGCGCGAAATTCCTAAGCTCTATGCCGAGCTGGAACAAGCCCTGCCCGGCCTGCCGATTGCCAGCTTTTTGCGCATGGGCCAGTGGATTGGCGGCGACCGCGATGGCAACCCCAACGTGACCGCCCCTACGCTGGAACACGCCCTGACACGCCAATGCGACGTGGCCCTGCGCCACTACCTGACCGAGGTCCACTTTTTGGGCAGCGAGCTGTCGCTGTCGGCCATGCTGGTGCCCTTTGGCCCAGAGATGCTGGCCCTGGCCGCGCGCTCACCCGACACCAACGCACACCGCCAGGACGAGCCCTACCGGCGTGCGCTCACGGGCATGTATGCCCGCTTGGCGGCCACCCTGAAAAAACTGACAGGCGGTGACGCCGCGCGCCACGCTGTGGCCCCGCAAAACCCCTACGCCAGCGCCCAGGAATTTCTGGCCGACCTGCGTGTGATCGAGGCCTCTTTGTGCAGCCACCACGCCGAAGCCCTGGCCGCCCAGCGTCTGCACCCACTGATCCGTGCAGTGGAAGTGTTTGGCTTCCACCTGGCCACTGTGGACCTGCGCCAAAGCTCTGATCAGCATGAGCACGTCGTGGCCGAGCTGCTGACCACCGCACGCCTGGAAAAAAACTACCACCAGCTCGACGAACCCGCCAAACAAGCGCTGCTGCTGAGCCTGCTGAATGACGCCCGCCCGCTGCGTGTGCCGGGGGCCGACTACAGTGCCCATACGGTGTCCGAGTTGGCGATATTCGAGACTGCGCAGCGCATGCTGCACAACTTTGGCCAGCAGGCCATTCGCCACTACATCATCAGCCACACCGAAAGCGTGAGCGATCTGCTGGAAGTGCTGCTGCTGCAAAAAGAAGTGGGCCTGCTGCGCGGCACGCTGGACGCGCAAGCGCACAACGACCTGATCGTAGTGCCGCTCTTCGAAACCATCGAAGACCTGCGCAACGCCGCCCCCATCATGCGCGACTTCTACGCCCTGCCCGGCGTGGCCGCACTGGTCGCACGCTCAGGTGGCGAGCAAGACATCATGCTGGGCTACTCGGACAGCAACAAGGACGGCGGCATCTTCACCAGCAACTGGGAGCTGTACCGTGCCGAAATTGCTCTGGTGGCCCTGTTTGACCAACTCAAAGGCAGCCACGGCATCACCTTGCGCATGTTCCATGGCCGGGGCGGCACCGTGGGCCGGGGCGGCGGCCCCAGTTACCAGGCCATCTTGGCCCAGCCCCCAGGCACCGTGCGTGGGCAAATTCGCCTCACCGAGCAAGGCGAAGTCATTGGCTCCAAATACGCCAACCCCGAAATTGGTCGACGCAACCTCGAAACCCTGGTCGCGGCCACTCTGGAAGCCACCTTGCTGCAGCCCACCAAGCCCGCCACCCGGGCTTTTCTCGACGCAGCGGCCGAACTGTCCGAAGCCAGCATGGGCGCCTACCGCGCCCTGGTGTACGAGACCCCCGGCTTCACCGATTACTTTTTTGGGGCCACCCCGCTCAAGGAATTGACCCAGCTGAACATCGGCTCGCGCCCCGCATCGCGCAAGGCGCTGCAAAAAATCGAAGACCTGCGGGCCATCCCCTGGGGTTTCAGCTGGGGTCAATGCCGCCTGACGCTGCCAGGATGGCTGGGCTTTGGCTCGGCAGTGACCGCCTTTTTGGACAAGCCCGATCCGGCAGAGCGCAAAGCGGCGCTGGCCTTGCTGCAAAAGATGTACCGCCAATGGCCGTTTTTCCGCACCTTGCTGTCGAACATGGACATGGTGCTGGCCAAGAGCGATCTGGCCCTGGCCTCGCGCTACGCCGAACTGGTGGGCGACGTCCGCCTGCGCAAAAAAATCTTCACCGCGATCGAAGCCGAGTGGCACCGCACAGCGGATGCGCTCACGCAAATCACGGGTGAAAAAAATCGCCTGGCCAGCAACCCTGCGCTCGACCGCTCGATCCGCCATCGCTTCCCCTACATCGATCCACTGCACCACCTGCAAGTCGAGCTGATCCGTCGCTACCGGGCGGGCCTGGCCGACGAGCGGGTGCAGCGGGGCATCCACATCTCGATCAACGGGATTGCGGCGGGCTTGCGCAACACGGGTTGAGCCTGTTTTCGATGCCCGCAGGTCGCCCGATAAAATCATTCACCTATGACAAACCAACTCGACAAAAAATCCCAAGCCTGGTCCGCGCTCTTTTC
>CANHUM010000039.1 GCA_947463845.1 Comamonadaceae bacterium | reverse complement strand
GGCATCCAGTGGCATGTGCAGCAACTGGGCCAAGGCCCCTGCATGCTGCTTTTGCATGGCACCGGCTCAGGTCATTTCAGCTGGCGCGGCTTGCTGCCCGCACTGGCCGAACACTTCACCGTGATCGTGCCCGACCTGCCCGGCCACGCATTTACCAGCCGTGGCCCAGAAGGCGCGCTGTCGCTGCCCGGCATGGCCGAGGGCCTGCGGGCGCTGATGCTGCAACTGAACCTCACGCCCCAGGTCATCGTGGGCCATTCGGCAGGCGCGGCGATTGCTGCGCACATGGCGTTGCACTTTGACAGCCTGTCTCGCAGCACATTGATCGGCCTGAACCCGGCCTGGCTGCCGCTGCCGGGCGTGGCCTCGTGGCTGTTCGGTCCGGCGGCCAAACTGGCAGCACTCAACCCACTGTCGGCCTGGGCCACCGCCAAACTGGCAGCCAAACCCGGCGCAGTGGCCGAGTGGATCGCGCGCACCGGCTCCACGCTCGACACGCAAGGAATCGCTCTGTACACCCGCGTGCTGAGCGACTCTGGCCATGTGCACGGTGTGCTGTCGATGATGGCGGCCTGGCGGCTCAAGCCCTTGGCGGCGCGCTTGCATGAGCTGCGCAACCCGGTGTTCATGCACATTGGCGCGCAAGACCAGACCGTGCCACCGTCACTGGCCCACGAAGCCTGCAAGCGCCTGCCGCAAGCGCAAATTCACACCGAGATCGGCTTGGGACATTTGGCGCACGAGCAAGACCCCACCGGCACAGCCCAGTTCATCTTGCACTGCATCGGCTAGCGCCAAACCCATGCGCTCTCTGCGGCGCCCATCTTGTGGTACTTTCAAGCCATGGTTTTGTCGCTTGATTTCCTCTCATTGCCCTTGTTGGCGGGTGCTGCACTGGTCTTTGTCAGTGTCTTGGCCGGGGTGTTCTCTGCCCGGATCGGTTTTTCATTCCTGTTGATTTTTTTGGTGGTGGGCATTCTGGCCGGGGTAGATGGCCCGGGCGGACTGGTTTTCGATGATTTCCGTTTGAGCTTCTGGGTAGGCAACGTGGCCTTGGCGGTCATCTTGCTGGACGGTGGTTTGCGCACCCAGATGCGCACTTTCCGCACCGGCCTGCGGCCTTCGCTGTTACTCGCCACACTGGGCGTGGTGCTGTGCACCGGCATCACGGGAGCCGCGGCTTACTGGTTGCTGGATTTGTCCTGGCCGCTGGCGCTCTTGGTGGGTGCCATCGTGGGCTCCACCGACGCAGCGGCGGTCTTCTCGCTGCTCAAATCTTCCGGTGTGCAACTCAACGAGCGCGTGGCCGCCACGCTGGAGATCGAGTCGGGCTTGAACGACCCCATGGCGGTTTACCTCACACTCACCTTCATTGCCATGGCCTTGTCCATGAGCGGCGAAGCACTCAGTGTGTCCGAAGTGCTGATGTCGCTGCTGCGCCAACTGGGCTGGGGCAGCGTGCTGGGTCTGGGGTGCGGCTGGGCGCTGGCCGAACTGGTCAAGCGACTGGGACGTGGCGAGGACGGCGGCGGCGGTGTGCGCGCCCTTTTGGTGGTGTCCGGAGGACTCACGGTTTTTGCGCTCACCACCTGGATGGACGGCTCGGGCTTTTTGGCGGTTTACCTCATGGGTGTGGTCATCGGGAACCGGGCGCGCAGACAAGTGCGTGCATCCTTGTCGGCCATGGACGGCTACGCCTGGTTGTCACAAGCGGGCATGTTCTTGTTGCTGGGACTGCTGGTCACGCCTTCCGACATGCTGACCTCGCTGTGGCCCGCCATTGGCGTGTCGCTGGTGCTGATGTTTGTGGCCCGACCGCTGTCGGTCTGGCTGTGCCTCAAACCACTGCACTTTTCAGGCAGAGAAATCGCCTTCATCTCTTGGGTGGGCTTGCGCGGGGCTGTGCCGATTGTGTTGGCGGTTTTCCCGGTCATGGCTGGCGTGGAGGGGGCCAGCATCTACTTCAATGTGGCTTTCATTGTGGTGCTGACCTCGCTGGTGCTACAAGGCTCCACCATCGCCTGGAGTGCGCGTCGCCTGAACGTGGTGTTGCCCGATCTGGACGACACCGAACACGCACGGCTGGTGTTTGGTGACTTTGTGTTGGCGGCCTCCACCTCCATGGGCGACCTCTGCTTTTTTTACGGGCTCGAATTGCCGTGCGAGGCCGACAAAACAGTCGGCCAATGGCTGGCCGATACCCTGCATCGCCCGCCCGTAGAGGGTGATACCGCGCACTTGGGCAAAGCCGAAGTGAGCGTGCGCGCGACCGAGGGCAACCGCATCGTGCAGGTGGGCATCCGCATCACCTGAGACGTTTCAGCCACCACCAAAAGGACCATTGAGCATCACGGTCTGCACATTGAGCACCGCGGCAATGCTGACCCAGATCCAATAGGTGATGAGCAACAAACTGGCCCATCTCGACAGGCGCCACAAACCCATGATCAAGGCCAGGATGGACAACCACAAAAACACCACTTCGAAGAGCGCCCAGTCTGGCCGCTGCAGCTTGAAGTAAAGCGCGCTCCAGAGGATATTGAGCACGGCATTGACGCCAAAAAGCCACGCCACGCGGCGGCGCAGCGCCGTCGTGTCGGCCGCCCGCCAGGCCAGCCAAGCGCTGATGGCGCACAGCGTGAAAATCGTGGACCAGATCGCGCCAAAGGCAGCGTCTGGTGGTTTCCATGCGGGGTGCTTCAGCGCGAAGTACCAAGGCCCCAGCTCGGTCAGGGCCGCGCCAATGCCCGCAGTGGCATAACTCAGCACAAAAGCCACCAACAGACTGCTCAGAGAAGCTTTGTTCATGCGCCCAATTGTCGCTCCAAGCAACCGGTGTTCTGGGTGCGGACTCACACAGGCCTCATGTGCGTGCGAGCCCCAACAAATGCGCCATGTCCTTGAGGAAAATCCGCACATGGGCCATCGGGTCCTTGCGCGCCAGCTCCTTGTTCATGTAGGACTCAAACGTCAGTCGTTGCACATCACGGTCTTCGCAAATCTTGACGAACTTTTCGCGGCGGCGGTCGTTCTGGTACCAGAAGTACTGCATCACGCCCAAGATCCAGAAGACGCGGCCGTGCTGCTTCATGAAACTCTTGCGGCCTTGTTTCAGGCAGGCACTGTTACCGGTTTGCAGGGCCTCGTGGGCGGCCTTGGCCACGCGCCGGGCGCAGTCCATGGCGTAGTAAATGCCTTCACCCGAAGACGGCGCCACGACACCGGCGGCGTCGCCAATCACGACCACGTCGCGACCGTTGTCCCATTGGGGTAAGGGCTTGAGCGGGATGGGCGCGCCCTCACGGCGCAAGGTGGGTGCATCGGTCAGGCCCGCAATGGCGCGCAAGCGCGCTGTGGCGCTGCGCAATGAATAGCCCTTGTCGGCGCTGCCCATGCCAACGCTCATGGTTTTGCCGTGCGGAAAGACCCAGCCGTAAAAGTCAGGCGAGACCTCACCCTGGTAATACACATCGCAGCGCGCAGCGTCGTAACCGGGCTGGCCTACGGGCGACTCGATGATCTCGTGGTACGCGAACACATACTTGGTCTTGTGCGCATTGGGAATAGCCTGACGCGCCACTTCCGAGCGTGCGCCATCGGCGCCGACCACCATGCGGGTGGACACCTTGACCGGCTGGGCGTGCTCATGCGCTGCATGTTCTTTGGACGTGACCGGGGTGTAGTGCACCCATAGCTGCCCGCGCTCGTCGTGCTGCAGTTTGTCAAAAATCGCCTGGCAACGCACTGCGCCTGACAGGGCGGCACGCTCTCGCAAATACTCGTCAAACTCGTCGCGGTCCACCATGCCGACAAAGCCGTTGTCGATCGGGATGTCGACCTTGTTGTCGGTCGGCGAGATCATTCGGGCACATCGCACCTTGGCCACCAGAAGGTGGTCAGGGATGTCAAAGTCCTGGATCAGGCGCGGCGGGATGGCCCCTCCGCAAGGTTTGGTTCGACCCTGACGGTCGAGCAACAACACGCGCCATCCCTGGCGTACCAAATCGTGTGCGGCGGTAGCCCCCGAAGGCCCGCCCCCCACCACGACGAAGTCGTAATCGGTTTGATTCATGAGCTTGACCCACCTTTCAACAATACGGGACCCTCAAAACGCAAGCGCTGGTCCTGTGCAGGTCCGCTGCGAAGGCGCAGCGCCACTGCAGCAGACACCGCAAACATGAGCGCTTGCATGACAAACACAGCCGCATAGGCCGTGCGCTGTTCACCCAACAAGGCATGGGCCAGATCGCTGGCCGCTGTGCCCAGCAAGCCCCCCAAGCCAAAGGCCGCCGCTTGCGCTGCGCCCCACAAACCCATGCGTGTGCCTTCACGGCCCGCGCCCCCTTCGCCGGCCAGGCGCATCATGGTGGCAATCGCTGCAATCGAGAACGCGCCGTTGGCCACCCCCAGGAACACCACATTGGCCTTGAGCGGCCAATCAGATGACAAGGCAGAACTCACCAGACCCAAGGTGGCCAGCGCCGACACCAGGCAGCCGCCGACCATCCAGGTCTGCACCGAGCCCAGGCGTCCGGCCACCCAACGTGAACCCGCGCCCGCCACCGCCAGCATGCCCACCAGCACACCCATGTGGTGCCAGCCCGACAGTTGCGTGGTTTGCCCCGGTGTGAAGCCGTGAACGGCGCCTGCAAAGGGCTCCAGAATCAGATCCTGAGCGCTGTAAGCCAGCATGGACATGAACACAAACACCGTGAAGGTGCGTGCCGCAGGCTCGGCCCACACCTCTTGAAAGGCTTCTTTGAAATTTTGCTTTTGCAAGCGCTCGGTGCTCACGTTGGATGCCACGGCCTGAGAAGGGTCGCCGTCTTTTTCCAAGCCCCACAAACACAGCGCCGTGATGAGCGCCGTGACCAGACTCAGGCCGGCCGAGACCTGCAGCAGCACCTGCGGACTGTAGGGGTCGATCAACTTGCCCACCACACCGGCTGTGACCGCAAAGCCCACGATCATCATCAGCCACACGGTGGTGGCCGCCGGGGCACGGCGTGCATCGGGCACGCGCTTGGCCATCAGAGCCAGCAGCGAAGTGCCGCACGCGCTCACACCCAGACCAATCAAACTGAAGGACAACCAGGCCAGCAGCGCGCCATACAAAGGCTGTGATGCCATCCACACGGTGGCCCACGCGGCCATGACACCACCCACGCCCAACACCAGCATGCCGCCCATCATCCAGGGCGTGCTGCGTCGGCCCTTGTCGGAGCCAAAACCCATCCGCGGGCGCACCATCTGCACCGCGTAATGCCAGGCCACCAAAAAGCCGGGCAACAAGGCGGGCAGCGCCAGCTCGACCACCATGATGCGGTTGAGCGTGGACGTGGTCACCACCACCACCGCGCCCAGACAGGCCTGGATCAGCCCCAAGCGAATGATCTGGAACCAGCCAAACAACGGTGCATTCATACGACCCCCACGCTGCTGTGCAAGCCACTCAAATGCCGCAGTCCCCAGGCACTGACCATCATGCCGCTGACAAACAGCGGCACACCCAAGGCCGACAGGTGAAGGGCACGCGCCACCGGTTGACGCAGAAATTTGGCCATCAGCGGCCCCTGCAGCGCAGCCAGCGCCAGCACCGCCGCGGCATGCCAAGGCAGCTGCCAATTGGCCAGCAACAGCGCCACCATCACTTGCGGCACCAACATGAACGCACAAGCCGCGCGCGCGGCCCCGTGTTCACCCAGCTGCACGGGCAGCGAGGCCACTCCCATGCGCCGGTCGCCCTCCATGGCCTTGAAATCATTGAGCGTCATGATGCCGTGCGCGCCCAAGCTGTAGAGCAAGGCCAGCGCCACCGAATGGGGTCCGGGCCAGGCTCCGCCCAACATGACGGCCGTGCCCGTGAGCCAAGCCAGGCCCTCGTAACTCAGAGCGCAAGCGGCATTGCCCCACCAACCGTTGTTTTTCAGGCGCACAGGTGGCGCGCTGTAAGCCCAGGACAAAGCGATCGCCAAAGCACAGGCCGCAAAACCCCAAGGCCCCATGAGCGTCGCCCACACCAGCGACAGTGCCGTCCAGGCAATGGCAATGCCCAAACCCCACCGTCCCGGCATGCGGCCCGAGGGGATGGGGCGGTTCGGTTCATTGATGGCGTCCACATGCCGGTCAAACCAGTCGTTCACCGCCTGGCTGCTGGCGCACACCAAGGGGCCGGTGAGCACCAGGCCCAAGAGCAGCAATGCCCAGTTCTCTCCCAAATCCTGGCCCGAAGCCACCACGCCACAAGCAAAAGCCCACATGGGTGGGAACCAGGTGATGGGCTTGAGTAATTCAGTCACCGTGCGCAAAGCGGGCCGACTCAGCGGCTGCGCCAAGGCTGGGGTGTGTGGCGCTGGGGCCAGTGGCGGGGTATCCATGCCCCCATTGTGAAGAGAGTTTTGAAAATGTCAATCCAGATTGACACTTTCAGTCAACTTAAAGTGACAGCAATCAGGGGTTGTCGGCTTCGGCCTCGGCCACCATGCCAAAGCGGCGCAACTTGACATACAGACTTTGGCGCGACAAACCCAGCATTTCCGCGGCCGAAGCACGGTTGTTGTGGGTCAGCTCCAGCGCCGCTTCGATGCACAGTCGCTCAATGGTGTCCACCGTCTCACCCACTATGTCCTTGATGGGACGGCGCCCCACCAGTTGGGACAAATCGGCGAAGGGGTTGGCCTGGCTCTGCGCCACCGAGGCACCGCCTTGCAGGCGGCGGTCCATGTCGCGCACGAAAAAGACATACATGGGCTCGGACCGGGCCAGGTACACCGCAGACACCTCGACCGGCAAAGTCATACCCGACAAAGTGCGCACCTCGGTGGCGAAATTGCGCACCGGCAACTGCTGACGCAAACTGGTGTTGAGCACGCCCCAGTCCACCGCGCCACGCAAAAGCCAGCGTTCCAGACTTTGGCCCACCACCTGCGACGACGCGGTCAGGCCCAACAAAGCCATCCCCTCTTCGTTCACGCTCTTGATCAGGCCCGAGGTATCGGTCAGTATCCAGCCGTCGGGGAAACGCTCCATGGCTTCGCTCAAAGCCGTCGAAGACCCGGCGTCCTGCACAGGCGCGGCTGCAGCCTCGCGAGTGACCAAGCGCACCAGAAACTGCGCACCACCCTCTTGGCGGAACACCGTGGCCGACACCGTCCAGGCCGAAGGCAGACCCGCCACGCGGGCCGAGCACATTTCAATGCGGCCCGTGGCCAGCGCCATGCGAAGCAAGGACTGCACTTCACCCTGGCTCTCGCCTTCAAAACACTCCCGCACATCACGCCCCACCAGGCGTTTGCCCGCATCCTTGAGCAAGGACTGCGCGCCGACATTGGCCTCCAGCACACGCTGGGTACTGGCGTCCACCATCAACACCGCCTCGGACGAGGTGTCGAACAGCACGCGGTAACGCGCCTCGATGTGGCGCAGGCGCAAATAATCACGCTCCATGGACTGCTGCGTTTCAACCAAGCGGCGCTGCAGCTCAGCCAGACTCTCCAGGTCCCTGCCCATGGCGAGCAGTTTGCCGCCACCCAGGGGCAGGACCACATATTGCAAAGCCACCTCATTGCCCACTGGCGAGACGTGGTTCACATGCCGCCAGCGCATGGACTCGGGTGCGCCTTGTGACTGCAGCATTTCCTGGATCTTGATCCGGCTCTCGCTGGTGACCGTGTCCATCCAGCGCCGACCCACCCAGGATTGGCAGCCCAAAGCCGCCAGGGTGTCACGTCCCGTTGAGACGTCCTCGATCACACCTTGCAGGTCCATGACCAGCGTCACATCGGACACCACTCCCAGCAATTGGGAAAAAGTCGATGGATCCAAGGAAGGGAGCTTCATGTTGTAAATTAAGCCGGTTTGAGTATCACAAGGTTGACACTTTGAATTGTCATACAAGTATAGGCTGAGGCGATGAATTCAAGGTGAAAAACATCGAAATAAAAGGAATAAATGTCAGTTAAATGTGATTTTACGTGGCCATTCAGGCTGACAAAGGCATGGCTTGTGTGACACAGGCCACCGTCCGAGGCGCGTCTTCGGCCAAGACTTTGGCAGCCAGGCCCTTGAGCAGATCAGGTGCGGCATAAGCCATAGGGCCGCCCACGAAGACATGCAAATTCAGGTTATCGGAGGCATCACGCAGCTGGGGCAACAGCGCGTTCAGGGTCTGCAGGTGCCTGTCGGTGCTCACGGAAATGCCCACCGCGTCAAACCAGTCTGACAAAAACAACTGTTTGAAATCTCCAACATCTTGCGGAACCGCCACGGTGACCACCCAACCGGCGCGCTTGAAAAACTCGCTGAGCATGAACAGGCCCAGACTGTGCTGTGCACCGGGTTCGGTCAACAAAAGCACACTCAAACCATTGCGTTGCTGCGGTGACTCCTGGAGAAATTCGGCGCTGAAATCGTGCAAAAGCTGCTGCAGGTGGGATGAAGCAATGGTCGTCATGGCGAAATCGAGCCGATCCGAACACCACCAATCACCCAGCAAACGCGCGCAAGGCGTGATGCCCTGCAGGTAGATGTCTTCGAGCGACTGCCCCTGACGCTGCCAGCCGAACACGACCTGACGTGCGGCGTCCAGGCCCTGCAGACAAGCTTGGGCCAGCACCTGGATTTGCGCCAGGTCCAAGCCGGATTTGCCACTGAAGCTGGTCCCCCCCACCAACCGAGGCCCGATGGGCGCGCTCTGACGCAGGGCCTCCGGCAGCGGCTGGCGCAAAACGTCTCCCGAGGGCGGGGACTGAGCAGTTTCCGGATTGAATTGCGCCATGACAAGCACCGATCATCAGTAGGGATACACCAGCGGCTGGCTCCGGGGGCGTCGGAGTGCTCGTCGCAAGAAATGCCAAAAGTGAGAAGCGTTGATCGCCCCACAAGACACAGAAACAAGTGTGATGGCATTCCCACCAGTTGTATTTAGTGTAAACCCTAACAATCCAAATTAATGTCAATTTATATTGACACACTGTATATCCAGATTTACATTCATCGAAAGCCCCAACAGCCCACAAGGTCCTTCATGCCCGCTTCCAGCCCCCCGGTTTTGTACACGCCAGCGCAACGCGCCCGGCGTGACGCGACCGCTTGGACGATGGTGCAAGGCGTGTTGGCCCCGGTGCAATTCCTGATTTTCGGTGTCAGTTTGTATTTGGTGGTGCGCAGCTTGCAAACCGGCGAGCACACCGACTGGGCCCTGGCCTCGGTGGTGCTCAAGACCGTGGTGCTCTACGCCATCATGGTCACCGGCGCCATCTGGGAAAAGGTGGTCTTTGGCCAATACCTGTTTGCCCCCGCTTTCTATTGGGAAGACGTGGTCAGCATGGGGGTCATGGCCCTGCACACCGCTTATGTCTGGGTATGGTGGCAAGGCCAATGGAGCGCCACCGACCAGTTGCTGCTGGCCCTGGCCGCGTACGGCAGCTACGCGATCAACGCTGCCCAGTACATCCGCAAGCTGCGCAT
>CANHUM010000038.1 GCA_947463845.1 Comamonadaceae bacterium | reverse complement strand
TCGGGGCTCATCTCGAACAGGTTGCGCGCCACAAAATGCGTGGGTGCCAGGGCCTGGCCTGAGGGTCGTTGGGCCTGATTGAGCGCATAGTTGTCGCGTGAACGCGCCACCAGCGTCTCCGCCCCTTCAACACCCAGCACTTGCCCCGCTTGCGTCGCAATGGGCAATGTGAAGTTGCCCAGACCACAAAACCAGTCGATCACCCGCTCCGTCTTTTGCGCCCCAAGCAAACGCAAAGCACGGGCCACCAGCACGCGGTTGATGAAAGGGTTCACCTGCGTGAAGTCGGTGGGCCTGAAAGGCATGCTGATGCCAAAGTCAGGCAAACCATAACGCAACTGCACTCCCCCCTCATCGAGCAAATGCACGGTATCAGGGCCCTTGGGCTGCAGCCACCACTGAACCTGATGCTCGGCAGCAAATGCCAGCAACAAGGCTTTGTCACCCTCACTCAATGGCGCCAGATGGCGCAGCACCAAAGCAGTGACTTCATCGCCGCACGCCAGCTCCAGTTGAGGCAATGTCTCACGGGCTTGCATGCGTCCAATCAAGGCGCGCAAGGGCATCAGCATGCGACTCACATGAGGCGGCAAAACCGGGCAGACCTTCATGTCGGCGATGTAACGGCTTTTTCGCTCATGGAAGCCAATGAGCACTTCGCCCTTTTTGATCACATAGCGCACCGACAGTCGTGCGCGATAACGGTAGCCCCAGCTTGGTCCCTCGATCGGGCGCAACAGGGTCTCCGCTTTGACCTTTCCCAGATGCCAGAGGTTGTCTTCAAGCACCCGTTGCTTGACCGCCACCTGGGACGAAGCCTCCAGATGCTGCATCTTGCAACCACCACAGGCGCCCGCATGCAGACCGAAATGCGGACAACCCGGGCGCACGCGTTGCGAAGACTCATGATGGATCTGTGTGACCGTGCCCTGCTCCCAGTTGTTCTTGGTGCGGTTGACATGCACTGACACCAACTCAGAAGGTAAAGCACCTTCAATGAAAACGACTTTGCCATCCGGTCGGCGGGCGATACCCTGGGCATCCATGTCGAGGGAGCCCACACGCAGCCAGCCCTCTGGCAGGTCGGCGCTCGCGTGAGCGACATCGTCGGCAGGACATTGGGAAAGGGGGAAATTTGGTTCGCTCATAGCTTGTCTGTCTCAGGATGGCTTCATGTGGGTGCCGAGTCAACCTGAGCTGATGGTTGACGCTGCAAACAGATCGCTTGCAGCGTCGGAGGGATCAAGAAAATCAACGGGCAGGCAAAAACTTGGCAGGATCAACCGGTTTGCCTTGTCGACGGATTTCAAAATGAAGCTTGACTCGGTCAGCGTCCGTCTTTCCCATCTCGGCGATTTTTTGCCCCTTGCGAACTTGCTGGTCTTCCTTGACGAGCAAAGTTTGGTTGTGTGCGTACGCGGTCAGGAAGGTGTTGTTGTGTTTGAGGATGATCAGGTTGCCATAACCTCGCAAACCCGAACCTGCATACACCACTTGACCATCCGCCGCGGCCAAGATCGGGTCACCCGCCTGGCCTGCAATGTCCAGACCTTTGTTTTTCACTTCGTCAAAGGCACCCACCACACTGCCGTTGGCGGGCCACGCGAAGGCCAGTCCCTGATCGCTGGGTGGTGTGACAGAGGGAGTGGGCGTGGCTTGAGAAGGCGCTTTCGAAGCGGCCTGTGCTGGCATTGTGATGGGTTGAACCACGACACCGCCAGGCTCCACCGTCGCGCCAGGAGGCACCACGCGCAAAACCTGCCCCACTTCGATCAAGTTCGCATTGGATAAATTGTTCCATGTGGCCAGATCACGCCATGCTTGACCGTGATCCAGTGCAATGCGGGTCAAGGTGTCCCCCCGTTGCACGGTATAAAAACCGGGTTTCCCTGCATTTTCAGAGCCCGGCAAGACTTTCACAGACGGACTCTGCACCACAACTTCGGGCGCCGGCATGGGCGCAGGTGCGCGTGCGCCAGCACTGCGGTTTTCAACCGGTGCAGGTGTTCTGGTGGGCGAACTGCAAGCAGACAGGAGCACCAAGACAAACCCACCCAGGCAAACTTGTGAAAAATGACGAAAAATCATCCAGTTTCAATCCTTCAAGCAATGCCTGATTTTAGAGGGACAAAATGCACTGGCTCCAAAACCCGGCGCTCAATGCCGTCCTTGGTTTTGTGAATCACCACCAGCGCTTGCTGACCGCCCGCTGTGGCTGTGGGGGCGACCAAACGTCCACCTACGGCCAACTGATCCAGCCAGGCCTGTGGAACGTCATCCCCACCCGCAGCGGAGATGATGCCTGCATAAGGGGCGCCTTTGGCAAAACCCAACATGCCATCCCCAAAAAGCAGGTGCACATTGGGCAACCGACAATGGAGCAGGTTTTTTTTGGCTTTTTCGTGTAAACCACGCAGACGCTCAATGCTGTAGACCTCGGTCGCAACACGACTGAGCACTGCTGCCTGATAACCGCAACCGGTGCCGATCTCCAGAATTCTGCCCAGCTTGCCTTCTGCGCCTTCTCGCAGCAACTCGATCATGCGGGCGACGACATTGGGTTTGGAGATCGTTTGACCAAAGCCGATGGGCAAACTGGTGTCTTCATAGGCTTGGGCGGCCAAAGCAGTTTCGACAAATCGATGACGCTCCACCCAGCCCATGGCCTGCAAAACAAATGGATCTTGCACCCCTTGGGCAGCCAATTTGGCGACCATTTGAGCTCGCACAGCACCAGAGTCCAGGCCAAGACCCATGGACACCGGGCTGGCTTGAACCGTGGGCGTCTTCTTGGGCGTCGTGCTCACGAGGGTCTGCGGCTTCGGTCTGGTGACAACCGGTGTTCCTGAGGTCACCGAGTCACCCAATCTGGCCGGAAAACTGGGTCTGGCTTTCATGGGCCGCCCCGTTCCCACAACCGAGCACAGGTTTGGCCCCAGGCTTGCAAGTGATCGTGTTCCGTCAGGTCCACTTTCAAGGGCGTGACCACCACATGCCCCAGATCGGCCGCATGGAAATCGGTGCCTGCGCTGTCATCCATGGCCGCGCCTGCATTGCCTATCCAGTACATGGTCTGCCCCCGCGGATCCAGCTGGGTGATGACCGGCTCGGCAGCGTGACGCCGCCCGAGTCGGCAGACCTTGGGAGGTTTGATCTTGTCCAGAGGCAAGTTGGGGATGTTCACATTCAATAACCAAGGCCGTGTCCCGATCAAGTTCTGATCCATCATCTGCTGGACCAAGCGCTTGACGGTACTGGCCGCTGAATCCAGATGCGCCCAGCCCTTGTCGATTTGAGAGACCGCGATGGCCGGGATACCAAACAAATACCCCTCCATGGCCGCGCCCACGGTGCCGGAGTACAAGGTGTCGTCTCCCATATTGGCACCGTTGTTGATGCCGGAAATCACCAAGTCGGGCCGGTAACCCAGCAAACCCGTCAAGGCGATGTGTACACAGTCGGCTGGCGTGCCATTGACATACCGAAACCCGTTGTCGGCTCGGTTCACATACAGCGGCGTGTGCAGGGTCAAGGCATTGGATTTGGCGCTGTTGTTGTGTTCAGGAGCCACCACTTCGACATCGGCTATGGTCTGGAGCGCCGCGTGCAGGGCCACGATGCCGTCGGCCCGAAAGCCATCGTCGTTGGAGATCAGGATTTTCATACGTGCGCGATTGTTCAAGAGCCCATTGTAGGGCGATGTCGTCGCTGGACCGCCCCTTCGATGGATCATCGTTTGCAACAAAACATTGGTCGCTCAAGCCGTGCGAATGCGGTCGCTAGGGGGACATGAAGGGCAGCGTGTGAATGCCTAAGATCTGGACTTTGATTCTGATTTCATTTGGAGATACCGCATGCATGCATGGCTTTGCGAGAACCCGATAGGCGTTGACGCCCTTACCTGGAAAGAACTGCCCACACCGACACCCGGACCGGGTCAGGTACTGATTCAGATTGAGGCGGCCAGCCTGAATTTTCCCGATCTGCTGATTGTGCAAAACAAGTACCAGATGAAGCCTGAATTACCCTTTGTGCCCGGTTCGGAATACGCCGGCAAGGTACAAGCTGTGGGAGAAGGCGTGACGCACCTCAAGGTGGGGCAAAGCGTGGCCTGCCTGTCGGGTACAGGCGGCTTTGGCACCCACACGCTCGCACCCGCCAAACTGTGCATGCCCTTGCCTGCCGGTTTTCCGGCCACCGATGGTGCGGCTTTCATCATGACCTACGCCACGTCGCACCACGCTCTGGTGGACCGCGCCGCCCTCAAAGCAGGAGAAACGGTGCTGGTCCTGGGTGCTGCAGGTGGCGTGGGCACAGCAGCCATCCAGATTGCCAAAGCGATGGGGGCCCATGTGATTGCAGCGGCATCTACCGACGAAAAATGCGCGCTTTGCCAAACACTGGGCGCCGACGCCACCATCAACTACAGCCGTGAAAACTTGCGCGAAGCCCTGAAAACTCTGACCAACGGCAAAGGCCCTGATGTGGTCTACGACCCTGTAGGCGGCGACCTGGCCGAGCCTGCCTTCCGCTCCATCGCCTGGCGCGGGCGCTACCTGGTGGTGGGTTTTGCAGGCGGCCCCATTCCTGCGCTCCCCTTGAATCTGCCCTTGCTGAAAGGCGCATCCCTGGTGGGTGTCTTTTGGGGCGACTTTGCCAAACGCGAACCGCAAGCCAACGCAGCCATGATGGGGGAGCTGGCGCAGTGGTATGGCCAAGGCAAGATCAAACCCGTACTGGATCGGACCTTGCCCATGAGCGAACTCCAGGCTGCATATGCCCTGATGGGTTCACGCAGCGTCAAGGGCAAACTGGTGATGGTCAACTGATTCTCCCTCGAGCCCCACATCGGGGGGCGTCAAAGTGCTGGAGAACACTCCTGAGACATGCCCATCACTGAACAATCGACCAAAACAAAAAAGGGAAGCTGACGCTTCCCTTTTGGGTTGAAAGATGTTGGCACTTCTTTCAGAATTTGGAGCGGGAAACGAGGCTCGAACTCGCGACCTCAACCTTGGCAAGGTTGCGCTCTACCAACTGAGCTATTCCCGCACATCTCAGTGAGCTTGGCTACCAGCGCCTCAACCACATCAATGGACAAAATTGTAATTCAATTTCAGGCCAACTTTGTAGCGGGCCTGAAAATTTAGCTTCAATGCTTGACCGCCTCGGGTTTGGCCGTGGCGGTGACCGCTGACAAAGCAGCTGCAGCCACCTCCTCATCGCTCAGGGGCGTCGGCTTCGCCTCCAAAGCCACGTCCAGCACTTGGTCGATCCATTTGACCGGCACGATTTCCAGGTCGTTTTTGACGTTGCCGGGAATGTCCTGCAAATCCTTGACGTTGTCTTCAGGGATCAACACCGTCTTGATACCGCCTCGCAAAGCCGCAAGCAATTTCTCCTTCAAACCACCGATGGCCGTGACTTCACCCCGCAGGGTGATTTCACCCGTCATGGCCACATCAGCGCGCACCGGAATGCCCGTCATGGCAGAGACCATGGCCGTGGTCATGGCCGCACCCGCACTGGGGCCATCCTTGGGAGTGGCGCCGTCGGGCACATGGATGTGCAGGTCTTTCTTCTCGAAGATCTCGTCTTTGATACCCAGCAAGCGAGAACGGCTGCGAACAACGGTGCGAGCGGCTTCAACCGACTCTTTCATCACATCGCCCAGCGAGCCGGTGCGGGTGATCACCCCTTTGCCAGGCATCAGGGCCGCTTCAATGGTCAGCAAATCGCCACCCACCTCGGTCCAGGCCAATCCCACGACCTGACCGACCTGGTTCTTTTGTTCGGCGCGACCATAGGTGTACTTGCGCACACCCAAAAAGTCATTCAGGTTGTCGGCATTCACCACCACCTGGGGCGTCATTTGCTTGAGGAGCAAAGCCTTGACGACCTTGCGGCAAATCTTGCCCAGTTCGCGTTCCAGAGAACGCACACCGGCTTCGCGGGTGTAGTAACGCACCACATCGCGCACGGCCTCTTCGGTGACCTGCAGCTCGGTGCCTTTCACGCCATTGTTGGCCATTTGCTTGGGCAACAAATACTTCATGGCGATGCTGGTTTTTTCGTCTTCTGTGTAGCCCGACAAGCGGATCACTTCCATCCGGTCCAACAACGCAGAAGGAATGTTCATCGAGTTGGAGGTGGCCACGAACATCACATCACTGAGGTCAAAGTCGACCTCAACGTAGTGGTCACCAAAGGTGTGGTTTTGCTCGGGATCGAGCACTTCCAGCAAAGCGCTGGACGGGTCACCCCGGAAGTCCGTGCCCAACTTGTCGATTTCGTCGAGGAGAAACAGAGGGTTCTTGGTGCCGACTTTGTTCAGGTTTTGCAGCACCTTGCCGGGCAAAGCGCCGATGTAGGTACGGCGGTGGCCGCGAATTTCAGCCTCGTCACGCATGCCGCCCAGCGCCATACGCACGTATTTGCGCCCAGTGGCCTTGGCAATTGACTGACCCAGCGAAGTCTTGCCCACACCGGGCGGCCCCACCAGGCAAAGGATGGGGGCCTTGACCTTGTCCACGCGCTGCTGCACAGCAAGATACTCAAGAATGCGGTCTTTGACCTTGTCAAGACCAAAGTGGTCCTGGTTCAGCACGTCTTCGGCGTTGGCCAGATCGTGTTTCAGCTTGGTCTTTTTGCCCCAAGGCAGGCCAATGAGCACATCCAGATAGTTGCGCACCACCGAAGCTTCTGCCGACATGGGCGACATGAGTTTGAGCTTTTTGAGCTCACCCTCGGCCTTTTTGCGGGCCTCGGAAGACATTTTGGCGACCTTGATCTTCTTTTCGATCTCCTCGATGTCCGCGCCCTCTTCGCCATCGCCCAGCTCTTTCTGGATGGCCTTGACCTGCTCGTTCAGGTAGAAGTCACGCTGGTTCTTTTCCATTTGGCGCTTGACGCGGCCACGAATGCGCTTGTCCACGTTCAGGATGTCGACCTCGTGCTCCAACTGCGCAAAGAGGTTTTCCAGACGCGACTTGATGTTGGCCAGATCCAGCACCTGCTGCTTGTTTTCCAACTTCAGCGGCAAGTGGGCCGCAATGGTGTCGGCCAGGCGACCGGGGTCATCGATGCTGGAGATCGAGGTCAGAATTTCGGGCGGAATTTTCTTATTGAGTTTGACGTACTGGTCAAACTGCTGCATCACGGCGCGTCGCAGGGCTTCGATTTCGCTGCTGTCATCCGACTGCTCGGAAACCGGGTCCACCGGGGTGACGGAGGCCACAAAATGCGCGTCACCGTCCACGATGGACTTGACCAAAGCGCGTTGCTGACCTTCAACCAACACCTTCACAGTGCCATCGGGCAGTTTCAGCATCTGCAAAATGGTCGAGACGCAACCGACTTCGAACATGTCGTCCACGGCTGGCTCATCCTTGGCGGCTGTTTTCTGGGCCACCAGCATGATGCGGCGCTCTGCGGCCATGGCCGACTCCAGGGCCTTGATGCTTTTGGGCCGACCCACAAACAGCGGGATCACCATGTGAGGAAACACCACCACGTCACGCAGCGGCAACATGGGCAGTTCAATCAAGGAGGATGGCAAAGGTGTGTGTCCAGACATGGTGAGTCCCTCAGGTCAATTCATCTACACATGGATGCTTCAACAGCCATTTCAACCCATCGATGAACATGGGTATTCATGGCCATTGCGCACCTTCAGGTCAAGCCTGCTTGGCCGACTCGCGGTAAACCAGCAGCGGCGGCTTGTTGTCGTCGATGACAGACTCGTCCACCACCACCTTTTCAACGCTCGACTGGTTGGGCAATTCAAACATCGTATCAATCAGGGCCTGTTCCATGATGGAGCGCAGGCCACGGGCACCGGTTTTGCGAGCCAAGGCCTTTCGAGCCATGGCCGTGAGTGCGTTGGGACGCACTTCAAGCTCCACACCTTCCATCGCCAGCAGTTTGGTGAACTGTTTCACCACCGCATTTTTCGGCTCGGTCAGAATTTGTACCAGTGCCTCTTCGCTCAACTCGGCCAGCGTGGCCACGACCGGCAAACGACCCACCAGTTCAGGGATCAGGCCGAACTTGATCAGGTCCTCCGGCTCGACTTCATTGAACACATCGGTGAGCGAGCGCTGCTTCTTGCTCTTGACCGTTGCTGCGAAACCGATACCCCCTGATTCGGTACGATTTTCGATCACCTTTTCAAGGCCAGCGAAAGCTCCGCCACAAATGAACAAGATGTTGGTGGTATCGATCTGCAAAAAGTCTTGGTTGGGGTGCTTGCGTCCCCCTTGAGGCGGGACGCTGGCCATGGTGCCTTCGACCAGCTTGAGCAGTGCCTGCTGGACACCCTCGCCAGACACGTCGCGGGTGATAGACGGGTTATCGGATTTGCGGGTGATTTTGTCGATCTCATCGATGTACACGATGCCACGCTGGGCCCGTTCGACGTCGTAATTGCAAGTCTGTAGCAACTTGGCCACGATATTTTCAACATCCTCGCCCACATAGCCCGCTTCGGTCAGCGTGGTGGCATCGGCCATCACAAAGGGCACGTCCAGCATGCGGGCCATGGTTTGGGCCAACAAGGTCTTGCCCGAGCCTGTAGGGCCGATCAACAGAATGTTGCTTTTGGCCAGCTCGACATCGTCTTTCTTGGCCCCTTCTTTGTGTTTGAGGCGTTTGTAGTGGTTGTAGACCGCCACAGCCAGGCTCCGCTTGGCTTTTTCCTGACCAATCACATAGTTGTCCAAATTGGTCTTGATGTCCAGCGGGGTGGGTAAGCCCTCTTTGGCACCTTCGGTCACCGTGGTGGTGGCCAATTCATCGCGCACGATGTCGTTGCACAAATCAATGCATTCGTCGCAGATGAACACCGACGGACCTGCAATCAATTTCTTGACCTCGTGCTGGCTTTTGCCGCAAAAGGAGCAAAACAGGTTTTTCTCAGTGCCAGAGCCTTTTTTATCGGCCATACATATTGCCTCGGAATCCGTAATTTCTCAATGATAACCAAAGAAAAACGGCGTTTACCCTTGGGGGTCAACGCCGTCTGCCAGAGCACCGGAAAGCCCGGGCACCCTCAAGCGCGTTTTGAAATGACTTCGTCAATCAAACCGTAGTCTTTGGACTCGGTGGCCGAGAGGTAATAGTCACGCTCGGTGTCGAATTCGATCTTCTCCAGCGGCTGGCCGGTGTTCTCGGACAGGATGCGGTTCAACTGGGCGCGCGTCTTCACGATCTCGCGGGCTGCAATCTCGATTTCAGTGGCCTGACCACGCGCACCGCCCAATGGCTGATGGATCATGATCTTGGAGTTGGGCAACGCAAAACGCTTGCCCTTGGCACCCGAAGACAACAAGAAAGCCCCCATGCTGGCGGCCATGCCATTACAGAGCGTGGACACATCGGGCTTGATGAAGTTCATGGTGTCGTAAATGGCCATGCCAGCACTGACCGAACCGCCAGGTGAGTTGATGTAAAGCGAGATGTCCTTTTCGGGGTTCTCGCTTTCCAGAAAGAGCAACTGGGCCACGATGAGGT
>CANHUM010000037.1 GCA_947463845.1 Comamonadaceae bacterium | reverse complement strand
TTGGGGCACTCGCCTTTGATGAAGCGGTCGGGCAAGAACATGTTCTTTTCGGGGTCAAAGAACTGCTCGACCGAGCGCACCTCGATCAGTGAACCACCATCGGCAGCCGATATGTCGCGCAGGTCGCGGTAAATTTGGCGGGCCAGCTCGTGGTTTTCAGGCGCATCGGTGCTGTGCCAGTTGTCGAACTGGATGTGAAAGCCGTCCAAATAAGGCTTGCGACCTGCGGCAATGTCGGCCACGAACTGCTGGGGCGTTTTGCCCGCCTTTTCGGCGGCGATCATGATGGGCGCACCGTGGGTGTCGTCCGCGCCCACAAAATCCACCTGGTGCCCTTGCATGCGCTGGAACCTCACCCAGATGTCGGCCTGGATGTATTCCATGATGTGGCCGATGTGGAAATTGCCGTTGGCGTAGGGCAGGGCAGTGGTGACAAAAAGCTGGCGAGGCGCGTTGGGGGCTGACATGGTGGGGCAGTTTGTAGGGGAATCGGTGATTTTAGGGTGTACGGGTCTGCTTGTCGGTAAACTCCGGCCCATTCCAGAAAGTGACCATGGCGACCACCGAACAACTCCTACAAGCCCTGCAAACCGTCATTGACCCCAATACGGGCAAAGATTTTGTCACCACCAAAGCCCTGAAAAACCTTCAGGTTGAAGGCTCAGATGTCTCTTTTGACGTGGAGCTGGGCTACCCTGCCAAGAGCCAGATCCCGGCCCTGCGCCAGGCCCTGATCGCTGCCGCCAAAGGTGTGGCGGGCGTGGCCAACGTGTCGGCCAACGTGAGCAGCAAGATCACCGCCCACGCCGCCCAGCGTGGCGTGGCGCTGCTGCCCCAGGTCAAAAACATCGTGGCGGTGGCCTCGGGCAAGGGCGGCGTGGGCAAGAGCACCACCGCGGTCAACCTGGCGCTGGCGCTGGCTGCTGAAGGCGCTAAGGTGGGCTTGCTGGATGCCGACATTTACGGTCCCAGCCAGCCCATGATGATGGGCATCGATGGCCGTCCCGACAGCCAAGACGGTCAGACCATGGAGCCGCTGGAGAACTATGGCGTGCAGGTCATGTCCATTGGTTTTTTGGTCAACCCCGACGACGCCATGATCTGGCGGGGCCCCATGGCCACCCAGGCGCTTGAGCAATTGCTGCGTCAGACCAACTGGAAAGAATTGGACTATTTGATCGTGGACATGCCGCCCGGCACGGGCGACATCCAGCTGACGCTCAGCCAGCGCGTCCCCATGACGGGAGCTGTAATCGTCACCACCCCCCAGGACATTGCCCTGTTGGACGCCAAAAAAGGCGTGAAGATGTTCGAGAAGGTGGGTGTGCCGATTTTGGGTCTGGTCGAAAACATGGCCGTGCATGTGTGCACGAACTGTGGCCATGTCGAGCACATTTTTGGCGTTGACGGTGGCAAGAAAATGGCCGCCGAATACGGCATGGATTATTTGGGCGCCTTGCCGCTGGATATGAAGATCCGCCTGCAGGCCGACAGTGGCAAGCCCACCGTGGTGAGCGACCCTGAGGGTGAGGTGGCGCAAATCTACAAGGCCGTGGCCCGCCAGGTGGCGGTCAAGATTGCGGCCAAGGCCAAGGATTTCTCGTCCAAGTTCCCGACCATCAAGGTCAGCAAGGACACCTGATCGCCTCGTTTGCAGGAAGTCGAAGCGATAAGGCGATGGTGCTGGACACTTCTGGCGTTAGGCTGAGTTTTTTTCCAATTCGCGCAGCCTGAATCGCTGGATCTTGCCCGTCGCTGTTTTGGGCAGCTCGGCCACAAAGTCGATGAAACGCGGGTATTTGTAAGGCGCCAGGCGCTCTTTCACAAAGGCTTTGACCTCGTCTTGCGTCAGGCTGTGGCCTGGTTTGAGCACGATGAAGGCCTTGGTCTTGGTCAAGCCATCCACATCCTCCTTGCCGATCACCGCCGCCTCCAGAACAGCGGGGTGTTGGACCAAGGTGGACTCCACCTCAAAAGGCGAGACATAAATGCCACTGACCTTGAGCATGTCGTCGTTGCGTCCGGCATAGGTGTAGTAACCGTCGGGATCGCGGGTGTACTTGTCGCCGCTCTTGGTCCACACGCCCTGGAAGGTGTCGCGCGATTTCTCGCGGTTGTTCCAGTACATCAGCGCACTGCTGGGGCCCTGGATGTACAGGTCGCCAATCTCGTTGTGGCCGGTCACCACACTGCCGTCTTCGTTGCGCAACTGCACCTCGTAGCCGGGCACGGCCTTGCCGGTGGTGCCGTAGCGCACATCGCCCGGGCGGTTGGACAAGAAAACGTGCAGCATTTCGGTGGAGCCGATGCCGTCAATGATTTCGCAGCCGAAATGCTGCGTCCAGCGCTCGGCAATGTCACGCGGCAGAGCTTCACCTGCCGACGAACACAGGCGCAGTGCCACCTGGCTCTTGGCAGGCAGATCCGGGCTGGCGAGCATGCCGCCGTAGCCAGTCGGCGCGCCATAAAACACGGTAGGCTGATGCGCAAGCATGCGCTTGAAAGTGGCTTGTGGGGTGGGACGTTCAGCCATCAGCACCACGGTGGCACCTACGCTCAAGGGGAAGGTCAGCGCATTGCCCAGACCGTAGGCGAAGAACAGTTTGGCCGCCGAGAATACGGTGTCGCACTCTTGCAAATCCAGCACGCCTTTGCCATACAGCTCGCCCGTCCAGTACAAGTTGCCTTGGCTGTGGACGGTGCCCTTGGGCTTGCCGGTCGAGCCCGACGAGTAAAGCCAAAAGGCCGGTTCATCGGCCAGGGTTTGGGCTGGCACAACAGGCTTGTTCTGAGCCACCAAGTCGGCCATGTTGAATTGGCCCTTCGCCAAATCGGTGGTGGGGCGGGAGATCACCACCTGACGCACTTCGGTTTTGACCAGGTCAAGGGCCTTGTGCAGCGTGGGCAGCAGGGCGCCCGACACCAGCGCGGCTTGGGCACGGCTGTTGCTCAGCATGAAGGCATAGTCTTCGGCCGTGAGCAGGGTGTTCACGGCCACCGGCACCACGCCCGCATACAGTGAGCCCAGAAAGGCCACGACCCAGTCGCTGCTGTCGTGCATGAGCAGCAATACGCGTTCTTCGCGCTTGAGTCCCAGAGCCTGCAGGCCTGCGGCAAAGCGGCGGATCTGCTCGCTCATCTGGCCATAGGTGACTGAACCGAGGTCGTCGATCAGCGCTGTCTTGCTGGAGCGTCCTGCGTTGGTGGCGATCAGGTGCTGGGCGAAGTTGAAGTCGCTGCTGGGTCCATTCACGGTGCGGGTCATGTGGGTCTCCTCGGGTGTCTCTGATGCTGTATTTTGTAGGGTAGGGCTGGGCGTCTTTGCACAAGGCCGCAGCAGCGCCTGTTGCCGACTCAAAGGGGCAATGTGGTCCCTTGTGCGGTCAGCTGATCCAGGGCCAGCGAGCTGCCTTGTACCGCGCTGCGGCGGTGGTAGAAATGGAGCGCCCGCAGGCCGCCCAACTCTTCGCCGCCTCCGGCGCGGCCAGGGCCGCCATGCAGACTCATGGCATCACATTGCCGTGGCCGCTGTGCAGTGCCGCCACATCGGGCGAAATCGCATGCACCCGACCATGGCTGCTGGCCAGTTCGACCGAGGCTTGGGCTGTGAAGGCCGGATCCTTGGCCATGCGGATGCGCTGGCCGTCGAGCAGCAACTTGGCATCGCCCAAGGCCGTACCCTGTTTCGCGAAGTAAGCCAGCGTGAAGATGGCCCCGTCAATGTCCACCGCCGAGTCCTTGGTCACAGTACCGCTGTTGGCGGTGGCGATCTCGTAATAGGCGTCGCGGTTGGCTTGCAGCACATCGACGATCTGGGTGAGCAAACCAGCGCGCTGCCCATAGCTCAAGGCGCGCAGGGCAGCGCCGCCTTGTTCGCGTGCAAAGGCAAAGCCTTCGGCCAAGTCGATGCCTGCACTCCATACGCGGGCCAGTTCGGTGCCCAGCACGGGGTCGAACAGGGGCGTGCCTGTGCCAGCGCCTGTTTGCCAGCGGCCTGCGAAGAAGTTGAGAAGTAAAGAGGTGGTCATGTGCGTGGCTTTCAGAATTCGTTTCAGGCCTTGGATTCGTGTGCGCTGACAGGGGCGTATCGGAAAAAAACTGTTCTTGCTGCCCGGTTGGCGGTATAAACAGAGGTTGATGCACTATCGTGCTTGCCTGCAAGTATGCATTAAAGTGCATGTTTTGGGGTTGTTGCAATTTAAGGGTTTTCCCTTGTCTGTGATCAAAGGTTGAGCATGACATCTCAAGAATCCACTTTGATGGAACCATCCGGGCCCGAGACTCGGCGCAGTCCTTTTCTGGAAGCGCTGGGCGAGCGCGTGCGCACTTTGCGGTCACGTAAAGGCATGACGCGCCGGGCTGTGGCGGTGGCGGCCGATGTGTCTGAGCGCCATTTGGCTAACCTGGAATACGGCACGGGCAATGTGTCTGTCTTGGTGCTCTTGCAGGTGGCGCAGGCGCTGCAGTGCTCTCTGGCCGAGCTGCTGGGTGATGTGACCACCACCTCGCCAGAGTGGCTGTTGATCCGTGAATTGCTCTCAAAGCGCAGCGAGGCCGATTTGCGCCGTGCGCGCGTGCAGCTGAGTGATATGTTTGGCGAAGGCGGCAATGCATTAGAGCGCAAGAGTCGCATCGCGCTGATTGGTTTGCGCGGCGCTGGAAAAACCGCGCTGGGCCAGCGCCTGGCGGACGATCTGGGCTTTCCCTTCATTGAACTGAGCCGCGAGATCGAGCAGTTTGCGGGCTGCCAGATCAGCGAAATCCATAACCTCTACGGGGCCAACGCCTACCGCCGTTACGAGCGCCGGGCCCTTGAAGAAGCCATCCAGATTTACCCCGAGGTGGTCATTGCGACGCCTGGTGGCTTGGTATCGGATTCGGCCAACTTCAATTTGCTGCTCTCGCATTGCACCACTGTGTGGCTGCAGGCCGATGCGGCCGATCACATGGGCCGTGTGGCAGCGCAAGGCGATATGCGCCCCATGGCGGCCAGCCGCGAAGCCATGGAAGACCTCAAGCGCATCCTCGAAGGGCGTGCGGCTTTCTATTCCAAAGCGGATCTGGCCATCAACACCAGTGCACGATCCGAAGACCAGGCGTTTGCCGCACTGCGGACTTCAGTTCGCCAGCATCTGGCCTGGCCGAACTGATCGGGGTGGTGATGTTGCATTTCCTAGGGTAAATACTTGCAAAATGAAGTAAAGTGCATATTGCAGCCTTGCGATGTCTGCACTAAACTTCAACATAACATGCACTGAAATGCATTTTTGACAAAAACCAAACCACCTCTTCACCGACGGAGACCGCCATGAGCACTGCCTACCAGGTCGATTACCAGACCAGCCCAGCCGAATACAAGCACATCCAACTGGCCTTTGACGGGGAGATTGCGACCCTGTCGATCAACATCAACGAAGACGCCGGTATCCGCCCTGGCTACAAACTCAAGCTCAACAGCTACGACCTGGGTGTGGACATTGAATTGCACGACGCATTGCAGCGCATCCGCTTCGAACACCCCGAAGTGCGCACTGTGGTGGTGACCAGCTTGAAAGACCGCGTGTTCTGCTCCGGCGCCAACATTTTCATGCTGGGTGTCTCCACCCACGGCTGGAAAGTGAACTTCTGCAAGTTCACCACCGAAACCCGCAACGGCATCGAAGACTCCAGCAAGCACGATGGCCTGAAATTCGTCGCCGCTCTGAATGGCGCTTGCGCTGGCGGTGGTTACGAGTTGGCGCTCGCTTGTGACGACATCGTGTTGGTGGATGACCGTTCTTCTGCGGTCTCGCTGCCCGAAGTCCCGTTGCTGGGCGTGTTGCCCGGCACTGGCGGCCTGACCCGCGTGACCGACAAGCGCCATGTGCGCCACGACCTGGCCGACATCTTCTGCACCAGCGTAGAAGGTGTGCGCGGTCAAAAAGCCGTGGACTGGAGGCTGGTGGACGCGATCGCCAAGCCTGCAGTCTTCAAGGATGTGGTCAAGGCGCGTGCCACCAAGCTGGCTGCGGGCAGCCACCGCCCTGTGGGCGCTAAGGGCGTGACGCTCACGCCGCTGAACCGCAGCATCGCGGCCGACAGCCTGAGCTACACCAACGTGGCTGTGGACATCGACCGTGCCAAGCGCATCGCCACCTTCACCGTCAAGGCGCCCGCCACGGCGCAGCCTACTGACATCGCCGGCATCGAAGCCGCAGGCGTGAACTGGTGGCCCCTGCAGATGGTGCGCGAACTGGACGACGCCATCCTGCACATGCGCACCAACGAACTCGACATCGGTACCTGGGTCCTCAAGACTTCAGGCGATGCCGCTGCCTTACTGGCATCGGACGCCACCATGCTGGCCAACAAGGACCACTGGTTTGTACGCGAAACCATCGGCCACCTGCGTCGCACGCTGGCCCGCATGGATGTGACCTCACGCAGCCTGTTTGCCTTGGTTGAAGAAGGGTCTTGTTTTGTCGGCACACTCGCGGAATTGGCTTTCTGCGCCGACCGTGCCTACATGCTGGCGTTGCCAGATGACGCCGCCAAAGCGCCGAAGATCCAGTTGAACGAAATGAATTTCGGTTTCTTCCCCATGGTCAACGAACAGACCCGCCTGCAGCGCCGCTTCTACGAGGAAGTGCCTGCCATGGAAGCTGCACGCGGCGCCATTGGCCAGGCCTTGGACGCTGATGCCGCTTTGGCTTTGGGCCTGGTCACCGCAGCACCGGACGACATCGACTGGGCTGACGAGATCCGTTTGGCACTGGAAGAGCGCTCATCCATGTCGCCCGACGCCTTGACCGGACTCGAAGCCAACCTGCGTTTCGCCCAGCAAGAAAACATGCTGACTCGCATTTTTGGCCGCTTGACGGCCTGGCAGAACTGGATTTTCCAGCGTCCCAATGCCGTTGGCGAAAAAGGAGCCCTGAAGGTTTACGGCAAGGGCGAGAAAGTCAGTTTCGATCTGAACCGCGTTTGAGAATTGATGTTTTTGCGTTGTGCAGCGCGGTGCCCGGTGGTCTGCGCTGCAACCGAAATTTGACCCCACCGTTGCTTTTCTAAATTCTGGAGACTCTCATGCCCGGTATCAACTACAGCGAAAAAATCCCCAACAACGTCAACCTGAGCGAAGACCGCACGCTGCAACGTGCCTTGGAGCAGTGGCAGCCCAACTTCATCAACTGGTGGGACGACATGGGCCCTGAAGGCTCCACCGACATGGACGTGTACCTGCGCACTGCCGTGAGCGTGGACCCCCAAGGCTGGGCCCAGTTTGGCCACGTCAAGATGCGCGACTACCGCTGGGGCGTATTCTTGAATCCCGGTGAACAAGACCGCAAGATCCACTTCGGTGACCACATCGGCGAGAAAGCCTGGCAAGACGTGCCTGGCGAACACCGCGCCAACTTGCGCCGCATCATCGTGACGCAAGGTGATACCGAGCCCGCATCGGTCGAGCAGCAGCGCCATCTGGGTCTGACTGCCCCCAGCATGTACGACCTGCGTAACCTGTTTCAGATCAACGTTGAAGAAGGCCGCCATCTCTGGGCTATGGTGTATTTGTTGCACAAGTACTTCGGCAAGGATGGCCGTGAAGAAGCCGATGCCCTGTTGCAGCGCAACAGCGGCAATGAAGACAACCCCCGCATCCTGCAGGCCTTCAACGAGAAGACACCCGACTGGTTGTCCTTCTTCATGTTCACTTACTTCACCGACCGCGACGGCAAGTTCCAGCTGTGCGCCTTGGCCGAATCCGCGTTCGACCCATTGGCCCGTACCACCAAGTTCATGCTGACCGAAGAAGCTCACCACATGTTCGTGGGTGAGTCCGGTGTGAGCCGCACCATCCAGCGCACCGTGGACGTGATGAACCAGCTCAAAACCGACGACGTGGGCAAGCTGCGTGCAGCGGGTGTGATCGATTTGCCGACCATTCAGCGTTACATCAACTTCCACTTCTCGGTGACCATCGACCTTTTTGGTGCTGACCAATCGTCGAATGCCGCGACCTTCTACAGCTCCGGTCTGAAAGGACGTTATGAAGAAGGTAAGCGCACCGATGACCACGTCTTGAAGGGCAACAGCTACAAGATCCTGTCGGTGGAAGACGGCAAGCTGGTTGAGAAAGAAGTGCCGATGCTCAACGCATTGAACGAAGTGCTGAGGGACGACTACATCACCGACTCCAAAGGCGGCATTGACCGTTGGAACCGCGTGATTTCCAAGGCCGGCATTCCTTTCACATTGAAGGCACCCCACAAGGCTTTCCACCGCAACATCGGTTCTTTGTCCGGTGCCAAGATCACGCCCGATGGTCAAGTGGTGAGCGACGAGCAGTGGATGGCGCAAGTGGGCGAGTGGCTGCCCACCAACGAAGACCGTGCCTATGTGGCCAGCCTGATGGGCCGTGTCGTTGAGCCAGGCAAGTTTGCCAACTGGATCGCGCCACCCGTCATGGGCATCAACCGTCAGCCAGTGGACTTTGATTACGTCCGCTTCAACTGATTGAGTATCTGATTTGACTGCTGCCTCTGCTTCGTTGTAGGGGCAGCAGTTGACAGGGGAAGGGGCGGGTTCCTCATGCTGGGGTACCAGAAATCGTCACCCGCCCCTTCCCCTGTCAACTGCATGGGTGCGTCAAGCGCACAAACATCGGTAGACTGCCGAAGTTAAAACTGGCACAGAGCGACGGCATGGCCTGGGGCCGGGCGCCGATTTCTGGTAACCCAGTATGAGGCGCCCGGCCCCAGGCCATGCCGTTGCGGACCCAGCAGACCAAAAAGACAAAATATTCGAAAGCCAAGACATGAGCACCGAAGCGACGCTGATCAAACAACACCTGATCGACCCGGAAATCTGCATCCGCTGCAACACCTGCGAAGCGATCTGCCCGGTGGGTGCCATCACCCATGACTCGCTCAACTACGTGGTCAAGGCCGACATCTGCAACGGTTGCATGGACTGCATCTCACCATGCCCGACAGGCTCCATTGACAACTGGCGCATGGTGCCCAAAGCCAAGGCCTACAGCATCGAAGAACAACTCAAGTGGTTCGACTTGCCCGCAGAATTGAGCGCCGAAGAGCTCGCTGCCGCTGGTGGCCACGCCCATTCTGATGAAGCCATGGCGCAAAGTGTTGCGCAAGCCGCCGTGCAAGCCGCCTCTTCTTCGTCATCTGCCGTCAGCACAGCCTCCGCCTCGGGTTTCAACTCTGCCCAATTTGGCGCCACCATCCCCCCTTGGTCTGCCGCGCATGCCTACACCAACCTCTATGGGCCCAAGGCACAAGATAAAACCATCACGGCCAGCGTGACAGGCAACCTGCGTGTGACCGAAGTGGGTCTGCAAGAAGGCCAACAAGACTACGACACGCACCACATCGTGCTGGACTTCGGCAGCCTGCCCTTTCCGGTGCTCGAAGGCCAGTCGATCGGCATCATTCCACCCGGTGTGGACGCCAATGGCAAACCGTACCACGCCCGACAATACTCCATTGCCAGCCCGCGCAACGGCGAGCGGCCGGGCCACAACAACCTGTCGCTCACCATCAAGCGCGTGCTGGAAGACCATGACGGCAAGCCGGTGCGCGGCGTGGCCTCTA
>CANHUM010000036.1 GCA_947463845.1 Comamonadaceae bacterium | reverse complement strand
TGGTGACGCGGGTGGCGCCGAGTTTCTTGCGTTTCGGTCACTTTGAACATTTTTCGGCCAGAGGTGACACGGACAACTTGCGCACACTCGCTGACCACGCCATACAACACCACCTGCCCGAATGCCTGGAACGCGCTGCCCACTGGCAGGGCAATGCGTACGCGGCCTTGCTCGATGTCGTTCAAGAGCGCACGGCCCGTCTGCTCGCGCAATGGCAGGCTGTAGGCTTTTGTCACGGGGTGATGAACACCGACAACATGAGCCTGCTGGGCCTGACGATTGACTACGGCCCCTTCCAGTTCATGGACGGCTTTGACCCTGGCCACATTTGCAACCATTCCGACCACCAAGGGCGTTACGCCTATGGACGCCAGCCGAATGTGGCCTATTGGAACTTGTATTGCCTGGCCCAAGCACTGGCCCCCCTGATCGACGACCACGACATGACGCTGCAGGTGCTAGAAGGCTACAAAAGCCTGTTTCCACGCTTTTTAGGTGACGCCATGCGGGCCAAGTTGGGCTTGACTGGTGCACTGGCCCCCGAATCCGAACGCGAATTCGACTGGACTTTGGTGGAAGACGTGATGCAGCTGATGGCGGTCGAAAAAGTGGACTTCACCAGGTTTTGGCGGCACCTGAGCCAGGCCGTGGTGCAGCAATCGCAGGCCAGCACTTTGACCGATGCAGGTTGGAGCCCTGTGACTGACTTGGTGCTGGACCGCCCTCGCCTGCTGGCATGGTTGGCGCGTTACACCGCCAGGGCGGGACAGGGCCACTTTTCGGCGATGGGCGAACAGATGTTGCGCAGCAACCCCAAGTTTGTGCTGCGCAACCACCTGGCCGAGATCGCGATCCGTCAAGCCAAAGTGGGCGACTTTTCGGAAATTGAGACCCTCCACATGTTGTTAAAGTCACCCTTCGACGAGCATCCAGGCCATGAAGCCTATGCTGCCCTGCCGCCCGACTGGGCGGGTCAACTGGAAATCAGCTGTTCATCATGAACAAAATCACCAAAACCGAGCACGAATGGCGCGAACTGCTGGCCGCCAAAGGTGCTGAGCCAATGGCCTACGCCGTCACACGCCAAGCGGCCACCGAGCGGCCATTCACAGGGAAATACGAGGGCCACTGGTCCGGCGGCATTTACCGCTGCATCTGCTGCGACGCTGAACTTTTCAAATCCGACACCAAATTTGACGCGGGTTGTGGCTGGCCAAGCTTCTACCAAGCCGCTTCTGAGGGGGCCATAGAAGAGCGGATCGACCTGAGCCATGGCATGCGCCGTGTGGAAACCGTGTGCGCCCAGTGCTTCGCGCACCTGGGCCACGTTTTTGAAGACGGCCCCGCCCCCACAGGCCTGCGCTACTGCATGAACTCCGCTTCGTTAGACTTCGAAGCTTCCTGACTGAACAAGCCTGTGGCGATACCCACAGCCCAGCACTTTCCCCATGAAATTCATCCTTGACTTTTTCCCCATCCTGCTGTTTTTTGGCGCTTACAAGATGGCCGACATCTACACCGCTACGGCCGTGCTGATGGGTGCGACCGTGCTGCAAACGGCCATCCTTTACAAAATGGAGGGAAAGCTGCAGACCATGCACAAAATCACTTTGGTGCTGGTGCTTGGCTTTGGTGCCCTCACCCTGAGCCTGCACGACGAACGTTTCATCAAGTGGAAACCCACCTTGCTCTACTCGGGCCTGGCCATGGCCTTGGCAGTGTCGCATTGGTTCTTGAAAAAAAACTTTTTGCATATGCTGCTGGGTACGCAATTGCAGCTGCCCCACGCTGTATGGCACAGGCTTAACCTGTCGTGGATGTTTTACTGTCTGTTCATGGCCGCCATCAACGCTTATGTGGCCCACTATTTCAGTACAGAGGCCTGGGTCAACTTCAAACTTTGGGGCTATGTCTTCCCGGTGGTTTTCATTCTGGGACAAGGGCTCTATATCGCTCGCTATCTGCCGAAAGACGAAGGCAACTCCAAATGAGCGCGTCAGCCATCCCCTTGAGCGAGCAGATCCACACCCGCCTGACCGAGCGGCTGCAGCCCACTGCGCTGCGCGTGATCGATGAAAGCGCCCAACACGCTGGTCACGTGGGCGCCAATGACAGCGGCGAAGGCACCCACATGCGGGTGTGTATTGCCTCACCCCAATTTGCGGGTATCAGCCGCGTTCAGCGCCATCGCCTTGTGTATGATGCGTTGCAAGATTTCATTGACCAAGGCCTGCATGCCTTGGCCATCGAGCTGATCTGAACCCGGGCCGTCACTCATCTGTGGCAGCCCCTTTTTTTGAAACCTTCTGCACCCCTACACAGAAATCTGACTTCGCGTCATTGAGGAATAAACGATGAAAAAGCAAATGCTCAGCGCCGCTTTGGTAGCCCTGTTGGCCTCTCCCGCCTTTGCCCAAAACCTGGCCGTTGTCAATGGCAAGCCCGTGCCTTCTTCGCGCGTCAAGGCGCTTCAGCAACAAGTGGAGGCTTCGGGCCGACCCGTGACGCCGGATGTGATGGCTCAAATCAAGGAAGAGCTCATCGCTCGCGAGGTTTTCATGCAAGAAGCCAAAAAACGCGGCCTCGATGCCAGTGAAGACTACAAGATGCAACTGGAACTGGCCCGTCAGACCATTTTGATCCGCCAATTGTTCGCGGATTATCAGAAAAAGAATCCTGTGACCGACGCCGAGATCAAGGCCGAATACGACAAGTTCGTAGCAGCCAATGGTGGCAAGGAATACCGCACTCGCCACATTCTTGTGGACAAGGAAGATGAGGCCAAAGCCTTGATCGCCGACATCAAAAAAGGGGCCAAGTTTGAGGACTTGGCCAAAAAAGTCTCCAAGGACCCAGGCTCCGGTGCCAACGGTGGCGATCTGGACTGGGCCTCTGCCGGCAGCTATGTAGCCGAATTTTCTAACGCCATGGTGAAACTGGCCAAAGGCCAGATGACCGATACACCCGTCAAGAGCCAGTTTGGTTTCCACATCATCCGCGTGGACGATGTGCGCGAAGCAGAACTGCCCAAATTGAATGAAGTCAAACCACAGATCGCGCAGCAGCTGCAGCAGCAAAAACTCAGCAGCTTCCAGGAAGGTTTGCGCAGCAAAGCCAAGATCCAGTGATCTGGGCTGTGTTCCACTGGAAAACGCGACTTCGGTCGCGTTTTTTCATGTGCACCGTTGTCACATGAGATGGTCGATGACAGGGGTTCAGGCTTCACCCACTGCGAAAGGGCACAAGCTGGGATAATCCCAGCCCATGCAGCCCCACCAACTCGAACTCTTGGCCCCTGCTCGCAACCTGGAGATCGGCATCGAAGCCGTGAACCACGGAGCGGATGCGGTCTATATTGGCGGCCCCTCGTTCGGGGCGCGGTCCACCGCCGACAACTCGGTGCAGGACATTGCCCGGCTGGTGCAATACGCGCACCGCTTTCACAGCCGTATTTTTGTCACGCTCAACACCATCTTGCGCGACGACGAACTCGAAGGTGCGCGCCAACTGGCTTGGCAGTTGTATGACGCAGGGGTCGATGCTTTGATCATCCAGGACATGGGACTGCTGGAGATCGACATGCCGCCCATCCAGCTGCACGCCAGCACCCAAACCGACATCCGAACCCCCGAAAAAGCCCGTTTTCTGCAAGACGCCGGTTTGTCGCAAATTGTGCTGGCGCGTGAGCTGACGTTGCCGCAAATTGCGGCCATCCGGGACGCGGTGGACACCCAGCGCACCGTGATCGAATTTTTTGTGCACGGCGCTTTGTGCGTGGCCTACAGCGGGCAGTGCTTCATCAGCCACGCGCATACCGGACGCAGCGCCAACCGGGGGGACTGCTCGCAGGCCTGCCGCCTGCCCTACGAGGTCAAAGACGCACAAGGTCGCATTGTGGCGCACGACAAGCATGTGCTGAGCATGAAAGACAACAACCAGAGCGAGAACCTGCGTGAGCTGGTCGACGCCGGGGTGCGCAGCTTCAAAATTGAAGGCCGTTACAAGGACATGGCCTACGTGAAGAACATCACCGCCCATTACCGCAAGCTTTTCGACGAAGTGCTGACCGAGCGTCCCGAGCTGGCCCCATCCTCGCACGGTCACACCACCTTCAGCTTCGAGCCAGACCCGAATCAGAACTTCAACCGCGAGTTCACCGACTACTTTGTGCAAGGTCGCAAGGAAGACATCGGCGCCTTCGATACCCCCAAAAATCCGGGCCAGCCGATTGGCTGGGTCAGCAAGGTTTCGGCCGAACATGTCGAGATCACCACCGACAACCCCGCCATCGCGCTGCATAACGGCGATGGTCTTTGCTACTACGATCTGCAAAAAGAGCTGGTGGGTCTGCAGATCAACCGAGCCGAAGCCCAGAAAGCCAAAGGGGTCTGGCGACTGTTTCCCAAAGATCCCATGACCAGCTTCAAAGATCTGCGCACAGGCGTGCAGATCAACCGCAACCGTGACATGAGCTGGGTGCGCACGCTGGACAAAAAATCGGCCGAACGCCGGATGGGCGTGTGGATACAGCTGGCCGAAAGTGCCGATGGCCTGCAACTGACGCTGACCGACGAAGCGGGCCACACGGGCACGGCGAACATGGCAATCGCCTGGCAAGCCCCCAAGGACGCTGCCCAGGCAGAGGACAAACTCAAAAGCGCATTGGGCAAGCTGGGCGACACTTTGTTCGAACCACTGGATGTGCAACTGGCTCTGCCCCGCCTTTGGTTTGTACCGCCTTCACAACTCAATGCGCTGAGACGTGATGCCGTGCAAGCGCTAGAAGCCGCCCGCGCAGCGGGCCTTAGCCGCATGCCACGTGCTGTGCCATTGGAACCCCCTGTTGCCTACCCCGAAGACACACTGACTTATCTGGCCAATGTGTTCAACCAAAAGGCCCGTGATTTTTATGCCAAGCACGGTGTGAAGGTGATCGCTGCCGCCTATGAGGCTCAGGAAGAGTTGGGTGAAGTCAGCCTGATGATCACCAAGCACTGCGTACGCTTCAGTCTGAGCCTGTGTCCCAAGCAAGCGAAGGGCGTGACCGGCGTGCAAGGCACCGTCAAAGCCGAACCGATGCAGCTGATCAATGGCAAGGAAAAACTCACCCTGCGCTTTGACTGCAAACCCTGCGAAATGCATGTGGTCGGAAAAATCAAGAAATCGGTGCTGAGCGCCGTGCCTGAAAGCCCGGTTCATTTCTACAAGAGCAAACCTGTGGTGGGCCTGCACTGAATTGACAACTCAATCCAGTGGCTTGAGAAGTTCATTCAGGTCCGACTCGCCAAACAACGGCTCTTGGCGCTGAACCGCGCCCGCATAGATGTCTTGTGCGAGGAGGGCCTTGCGCTCTTGCAGGGTCAGCATGCGCTCCTCAATGGTGCCCTGGGCTACGAGTTTGATCACCCACACGCTTTGCGTTTGGCCGATGCGATGAGCGCGGTCAGTGGCCTGATTTTCAACGGCGGGGTTCCACCACGGGTCGTAATGGATCACGGTGTCGGCCTGTGGCAAGTTCAGACCCACACCGCCGGCTTTCAGACTGATGAGGAACAGCGGCACCTGCCCGCTGGTGAACTGGTCGATGAGTTTGTCGCGGTTTTTGCTTTGACCCGTGAGCTTGACCCAAGAGATCCCCAGGCGTGGCAACTCTTGCTCGATCAGGCTGAGCATTTGCGTGAACTGCGAGAACAACAAAATCTTGCGCCCCTCGGCCACCATCTCGGGCAGCATGTCGAGCAATTGCGTGAGCTTGGCCGATTGCTGAACCTGATGGGCCTTGCCCAGCTTGAGCAAGCGCGGGTCGCAACACACCTGACGCAGCTTGAGCAATGCGTCCAAAATGGTGATTTGCGATTTGGCCAAACCTTGCGCATTCAAGGCTTCGCGCACGGTTTTTTCCATGCCCAGGCGGATCGTTTCATACAGATCTGCCTGCTGCCCTTGCAAAGGCACAGGCATCAATGTCTCGACCTTGGGCGGCAGCTCACTAGCCACCACATCCTTGGTGCGTCGCAGCATGAAGGGGGTGATGCGTTTGCGCAGCTGGTCCAATTTTTCGCTGTGGCCTAGGCGCTCAATCGGGTGGCGAAACAGCTCACCAAAACGCTTTTGGCTGCCCAAAAAGCCGGGCATCAAAAAGTGGAACAGGCTCCACAGCTCGCCCAGGTGATTTTCCATGGGCGTACCCGACAAGCACAGACGGTGAGCAGCAGGAATGTCGCCCACCGTTTGCGCTGCGTGGGTGTTGGCGTTCTTGATGTTTTGGGCTTCGTCCAGCACCAACAGGTGCCAGTCGATGGCCATCCACAAGTCGCGGTCTCGGTGCAGCAGAGAATAAGGCGTGAGCACGATGTCAAAACCGCTCAGCTCTTGCGCGGTCTCATGGCGCGACAGGCCGTGGTGGATGTGGGTACGCAAACTGGGGCAAAAGCGGGCAGCTTCACGTTGCCAATTGCCAAGCAAACTCACGGGGGCCACAATCAGCGCCGGGCGCTGAAGTCGACCCGCTTCTTTTTCGGTCAGGATATGGGCCAGGGTCTGCAGGGTTTTGCCCAAGCCCATGTCATCGGCCAGGATGCCGGCCAAGTGGTGCCCACGCAAAAACTGCAACCAATTCAAGCCTTGCTGCTGGTAAGGCCGCAACGTGGCTTGCAAGCTGGCGGGTGCGGTGACCGCGGGCAAGCTTTCGATGCCGCGCATTTGTTCTACCAGATGCATCAGGCTTTGGGCGCCCGCCCACGCCACGCCCTCACCCAATGAGGCCGCCGTGCGCAAGGCTTCCAGTCGTGAAAGTCGCAGCTGGTCGCCGCTCCAGTCGCGACCGCGCTCTGAAACCAGCTCCATCAGGGTGTTCAGCCAGGGTTCAATCTTGGCAGTAGGCAGCTTCACAAATCCGTCGCCATGAAGCTCGGGCAGGTACAAAAAAGGCGGCAAAACGGCGCTCTCGCCTTCGGCGGTCCCCACTTGGATGCGGGTCAATGTCGTCAGGATGGTGGGCACCCAGGGCAAAATGTTCACGCGGTGGCCATCCACGTCCATGCCCAAAGACAAATCAAACCAAGGCGAGGTCTCGGGTGCCTCTGCATCGTCGGAGAGGTGGATGTGCACATCGTCGGCTTGCCGCAGCCACCGGGTCTGCTTGGAGTCGAAACGCACCTCAAAACCGGCTTGACGCAAGGGCGAAAAATCCTGCTCCAGCCATTGCAGCCAGACCTGTTGAGGACGCGTTGTGGCAAGCGTCAACATGTTTTGGGATCGAACCGAAAGGCCCAAAGCGTGCAACTTCTCCCACGCCTTGCGCTCCGCCAGCAGATCGCGCACCACCATGCAGGCCTGAGTCCCATGGCCCGTCATGACGCGAATTTGGTTCCCGACCCAAAAGCCGCAATGACCGGCGTAATCGAAACTCAACTCGGCCATGAACAGACCCAGGGTGTCTCGATCACGGGGATCAACAGGCGAAATCTCGAGAACGGGTCGGGGCTCGACACCACTGACCTCGGGAATGTGGGCCATGACGGGTGGCAAAGGAATCGGCCCCAAACGTTCCAGCAATTGGTTCTGGAATTTGAATACCACGCTCTCGGGCAGCACAGGGGCTGAGGCCATCAACTGCAATTCATTCGCGCTCAGACCTTGTGTGTCCAGCAAACCGCAATCGCCTTGTAGCGGGTCCATGTACAACGGTGGCTCGTTCATGCCATAGACCACCCCAGCACGCTGAGGCTGCATGCTCAGCTTCCAGCCACCCGGCAAATTGTCTTTGGGCGCCACCTCATGCCAAGTGCCGACCAGCGCCATGGTCGAGTCGCTCCAACGCAGCGAGACTTCGCCTTCGGCCGACATCAAACGACCGGTTTGGCTGCACAACTTGAGAAGCACTTGCCCTGGCATGCCAAGCAGCTTGACGTCACTCTGAAATCCATACGAACTGAAACTGTTGGCCGCAGGACAGGCCTTCATCAAGCCCAAAATATCACGGTCCAGAGGGGTGCTGTTGTGCCAGATCGGATCCAGCCGGGACGGGTCATTCGAGATTTTTTTAGGCTTGCCCCATTCGCCATTGCGCTTTTGTACTGCGCGCTTGACGCTCAGGTGAAACAGTGGCTTTTCACCCACGTGCACCACAGAAACAACATAGACGAACTGATCCTGGTTGCTGCCTGGCAAACTGAGGGCCGACGGTCCATGGGCATTTTCAAGTCGGCTCAGCCACTCACGGACCAGATATTCGGCTTGATTCAAGGCCCTTTCTTTTTCCATTTGGTCGCGACGCGCCAGCACCTCGGAGGATGGCTCGTCGTCACCCCAATCGTTGAGCAGGGTCAAGCCCTGCATGGATGCCAGAATGCCCAAGGCTGCGCCGTGCTTGCAGTAGCGCCCCACCGGGCAAGTGCAACCGCTGCGCCAATCGCTCAAGTTTCCGCCTGGGCTCACGCGCAGCTCAGCGTTCACCGTGTAAGGTCGAGATTCGCCATCTTGAACTTGGCCTTGTAGACGCCACCCCTCTTCATCCGGCGTGAGCTGTGATGAAACCACCTTATTTTGTAGGTACAAGGTGGTGCCGCGGGACCAAGCGCCCTGGTCAAAGTAAAAAGCCAGTTGCGAGGGTGGAAACCACTGCCGAGGCGTATCGGACTTCATGGGGTGATGGGATTAGCCCACCCACTTGCGGGCGTTTTGCCAAACGCGCAGCCAGGGGCTGTTCAATGAAATGTCACCGCTGGTCCAGCTCATTTGCACGTTACGGAACACCCGCTCGGGGTGCGGCATCATGGCTGTAAACCGCCCATCGGCTGTTGTCACGGCCGTGAGGCCACCTGCACTGCCGTTAGGGTTAAAAGGATACTGTTCGGTCGCCTGGCCTTGGTTGTCCACGAAGCGCATGGCGCCAATGACCTGGGTCGCATTGCCCCGGTGCTTGAAGTTGGCAAAACCCTCGCCGTGGGCGACTGCAATCGGCAAGCGGCTGCCCGCCATGCCTTGCAGGAAAAGGCTCGGAGAGTCCAGCACCTCCACCATGGACAGGCGAGCTTCAAAGCGCTCGCTCTGATTGGTGGTGAAACGCGGCCAAGCCTGCGCACCCGGGATGATGTCGGCCAATTCGGCAAACATCTGACAGCCATTGCAAACGCCCAGACCAAAGCTGTCGCTGCGGCTGAAAAATGCCTTGAATTGCGCGGCCAGCGTCGGGTTGAAGGTGATGCTGCGTGCCCAGCCCATGCCCGCGCCCAGCGTGTCGCCGTAGCTGAAGCCACCGCAAGCAACCAAGCCTTTGAAGTCAGCCAGGTTGGCGCGGCCCGATTGCAGGTCGGTCATGTGCACGTCATGCGACTCGAAACCGGCTTGGTGAAAGGCGTAGGCCATTTCCACATGCGAGTTGACGCCCTGCTCACGCAAGATCGCCACTTTGGGGCGCGACAAGTTCAAAAACGGTGCAGCCACGTTCTCGGCAGGGTCAAAGCTCAGTGACACATGCATGCCGGGGTCACCGGCGCGGCCTGCGGCCGCATGCTCGGCATCTGCGCAAGCAGGGTTGTCGCGCTGCTGGCAAATCTTCCAGCTCACGCTGTCCCAGACCTGGTGCAGGTCTTCGAGCTTGGCGGCAAACACCTCTTTGGTGTCACGCCACACGCTCAGCTCGCCGACGCCTTTTTGGACCGTCGATTGGACAGGCCGGGTTTTGCCAATCACATGCGTGTGTTTGGACAAGCC